>JAJRYL010000343.1 GCA_024275855.1 Deltaproteobacteria bacterium | reverse complement strand
GAGAGAAGAAGCAGAGAAGGCGCGGAGAAGAGACTATGATCCCACTTTATACCAGTTTATACCACTCTACGGCTCAACTATAATCCCCGCACGAAATTTTGTCAAGCAAATTTTACTATTTTCATTGGCAAATCGACCAATTACCGCACTCGCCGGGTACTGCGAAGCAAGGGCCGGAGCAACGGAACGAAGCGTACCTTCCGGTACAAAAATTAAAACTAATTGAACCTGTTATTCCTTTATACGGTAAAAAAACCTGTCCGGTGGGATTGGAAAAGGAGAGAAATACAAAAAATCCGGCTCATTTTAATGAGCCGGATCGAACAGACACCAAATAAACATGACAAATGGTTTTTTTTGGGGGGGGGTAACCGGGCCGGGCAGAACCTAACCCAGTTCCGCTCAGTAACCGAGGCAATAACAGGGCCGCGTTCATAGAACAGAAAAACAGGCCGCCCAACCCGCCTCAATTACTTAACCTTCTTATCCTGCCGTTCTTTAATCTTCTTTATGCGCACTATTATTCGTTCGGCTCTGCCTTTGTACTCCTGAGCGTCTTTATGAAACGGGTCGAGCCGCAACACAATGCTCCACTCCTCCACGGCACGCTCCATCTCTTCTTTCTGAAAATACGATATGCCTTTATTAAAATGGCGGTCTATCTGTCGGTCGAGCCCCTTTACGGAACGCTTTAGAAGTTCGCCGGTATCGAGAAAACCGGGAATCAGTTTTCTGGCGGCCTTAAACTCGACTATCGCCTTGGGATAGGCCATTGACTCAAGATAAATCTTGCCGCGCATATAATGAATATTAGCGCCGACCTCCGGGCCTATCTCATCTGCCTCGACCGCCTTGCGTTTTCTCTTTTTCGCTCTACGACGCACCTTCTTTCCCGCTTTTGCCTTCTTTTCTCTCTTTACGGTAACCGGCACGCCCTCGACAAGCCTGCGTAGCTTTCCTTTAACAAGCGCGTTATTGGGATTGTACCGCAAAGACAACCTGAACTCGCTGAGCGCTTTAAGCGGTATTCCGGCCTTATAGTAGTCCTCGCCAAGCTCCATATGCTCCCTTGCGAGTTCTAAAGAAAGAGGTTTGATTTTTGCGAGAAGCAGACGCGCCTCTTTATATCCGGGCTCTTTGCGCTTAACCATAAGAGCCGCCTCGCGAGCCTCTATTATAAGCCCCTGCCGCCACAAAAGTTCCGCTCTCTTATGATTGGAACCCATAAGAAACTGGGGTGTAAACTGTACGCAGCCCGCTGCGGTAAGAAGCAAGGCTACGAGTATAAGCCTAAGATGCCACACCATCCACAACTATCTTTCTTGTTGTCTTGTTCACAACAACATCAACTTCACGCTTCCACTCACCCTTGAGCCCAAGCACGCTATAGACACTCATAGGCCCCTCAAGACCTTTCACTATAACGTCGCGCGGACCGCTGACGATTATATTCTCTTTCACCAATTCATAAATATATGAACTTACCATTACCATGTCCGGGCCGGCAACGTCGGAGAGGCGCGAAGCGATATTAACGGCCTTGCCGACCGCCGTATACTCCATTCTTACGCTCGACCCCATATTACCTACTATAACATTACCGGAATCGAGCCCGGTTCCGATACGAAACGGTACAAGCCCCGTCAACTCTCTCGAAGCGTTAACCTTCTGTACCGCCTCGTTAATAGCGGCAACGGCCTTAATCCCCTGTTCAAGATGGTTGGTTGTCTTTATCGGAGAACCGAAGACACCCATAACCGCGTCTCCTATAAACTTATCTACTGTACCGCCGAAATGAAAGACTATTTCGGTTATAAGAGTGAAGTAACCGTTGAGTATCTCGACCGTCATTTCAGGCGACATGCGCGAGGCGTGCGTCGTAAAATTTCTGATATCGGCAAAAAAGACCGTTATCTGCCGCTTCTCTCCGCCAAGGCGTATACTGTCCGGGTCTCGAAGTATTTTGTCCGCGATACCGGAACTGACGTAACGTTTAAACGCGCCCTGAAGCCGCTCCTTCTTCTCCAACTCGTCCGCCATAGTGTTGAAGGAGCTTACAAGCTCGCCAATTTCATCATGCCCCTTTTGAACCTCGATCCTGTAATCGAAATTTCCCCTGGCGATCTCTTTAGTGCCCTGAAACAGCCTCATTATGGGCCGCAAAAGGCGTGTGGCCAATAAGATGGAGAGAAGCGAAACAAACACGATAGCGATTATAGCGATAATAACCAGGCTTGTAGTCGCGCTTTTCACACGAGCGGCTATAAAGTCCCTTGAAAATGTTACAACCGTATAACCGACAACCGTGTCCTGAAAGAGTATTGGCGCGGCAAAGGTAAGCAGCCCCTTGTCCTCGTGCACGAGCCACGGCGGCGTGCCCGCGGCCTTCAGTATCTCTTTGCCCATGCGGTACTCTTTACCGACATCGCCAAGGCGCCTCTGCCCCTCTATAACCATAGAGTCGTTAAGCACATAGGCGTCTACTATTCCGGGGTAATCCATTATATTGTCAACAAGCATATTTAGCGCAAGAGAGTCTTTTTGCAGGATCGGTATCTTGGAGTCGGTAGCAAACTCGTCGGTAATGGTGCCAGCCATAGAGCGCATCTGGTACTCAAGCGAACTCCGCTGATTCGCTATCATGATTATCCCCATAGTAGAGGTAATCACAAAGAGCAAAACAGAGAGCAAAACGGCAAACTTCAGCCTGATGCCGAACTTGATCTTCATCTCTTTATATTAGGCTCCGGCATAAGAGTTTTTTTGTACTATATGGTTTTTGGAAGAACAGGAATCCCTATACTTATCATTACACATATAACATTAACGTTAACTGAATGTATGATTAAAAACGGATTACCGGAGCTGAAGAGTTGATATTTTTGAAGAAAAAGAGGTAGTGCCGGAGGCTGCCGTAAGCCGGATCCTGTAACCCCGTTTTACGGGGCGACGACCATTCATCTAGGCGCACCGTTGCCGATGCGCTCAAGCAGCCTACCCGTTCCGCCGCCCTCCCGCGAAGAAGAGACAAAGGCGGGCAACCCTTAAAGCGGAACCTATTCGGCCTTGCACCGGGAGGGGGTTGCCAAGCCCTGCCGGTCACCCGGCAGGCTGGTGGGCTCTTACCCCGCCATTTCACCCTTACCCGCTTAAAAGCCTAAGGCTTTTGAGCGGGCGGTATCTTTTCTGTGGCCCTATCCCTGGGGTCGCCCCCGGTCGCCGTTAACGACCTCCCTGCCCTGTGGTGTCCGGACTTTCCTCTGCGGGTCGATAAGAATAAAGACCCGAAGCGGCCGTCCTGCAACCTCCGGCACTATTACACAATCTTTGCGACAAACCAATAACTGAAGCAGATAAAAGAATTGAAAGCCGACTTCAAGCCTTGACGCGTCTTTTAAGAAGCGTTGCCCCGACTAAAACCGCCAACCTGCAAGAAGAAGCGTTGCTTTACTAAAACCGCCGAACCGCTGAAAAAACCTTTGACCCGGCAGGAACCGCGCGGCTTGTCAGGAAAACCCGCCCGGATTGCCGGAACAATAACAGCAACAAGATAAAAAAACCCGCCCGGCTTACTATTTTCTTGTATCTATCGCCTCATTGGCCAGCTGGTCGGCCTCGGCGTTTTTGTCTCTTCTAACGTGTCTTATCTCAAAGGAGTCGAAGAAGCGAATTAGTTCGGAAACGGACTCGTAGAGCGGTTTAAGGTCAGGGCTCTTTACTCTATATATCCCTTTAACCTGCTTTACCACAAGCTCCGAGTCCCCCATTACCCTGAGCCGTTTTATACCGAACCGTTTAGCTGACTCAAGAGCGGCGATAAGGGCCGAGTACTCGGCCACGTTATTCGTTACAATACCTAGAAACTTTTTCAGTCTCTTAAACGGTTTGCCGTCCGGGCCGAGCAGATAGATACCGGCCCCGGCAAGCCCGGGGTTGCCGCGCGACGCTCCGTCTACAAAAGCGGTGTAGAGACCGTTGGGGTCGATCTTAAGAGCCTGTTCGCCAGCCGCCTCCCGACCCGGAACCTCGTTGCCGCAAACCTCTTCAGAGGCAACTTCGGGCAAAGCCTCTTTTGGCGTTGTTGCGGGCAGAGCGGAGACGGGCGCAAGGGCGCCGAGTATAAGCCTGACTCCGTCGGGAGTAAGGCCGAGTTGACTCATTGTATGGGCAAGGTCGAGCGAGCAGGAGAGTTCCGCCAAAAAAGCTCTTATAGTTTTGGCGTCAACTGTGGAATGCGTCATAGCGTTAGACCGTAGCGGGCTGATCCTCTACATAAAGAATTCTGTAACAGTGCGGGCAGGAAATAAGTTCGTCTTCGCCGCGCATAAGCTGCACGTACAACTGCGGCGGAACATGTATAAAGCAGCCCTGGCACGCCTCGTTCTTAACATGAACTACGGCGCGGCCTCCACGGCTCGCCTTTATGGCTTCGTACTTCTTAAGCAGGCTCTCCGGTATATCGCGCACAAGCTCGTCTCTTAACTTCATCTTCTCTTCGACCGCTTTGTCCCAACCCTCTTTACCTGCGGTCAACTCGCCGGAAAGACGCTCCAGTTCCTGTTCGCCGGCCTCAACTTCCACCGCTTTAACCTCTACTTCAGACTGCTTGCCGTCAAACGCGGCCTGCACGGCCCTCAGTTCGGCCTCTATATTTTTAGCGGTCTTCGCGCCCTGGCTCTTCTCCCTTGTAAGGGCCTTAAGCTCACGGTCGTTCTTTACCTCGCCGATACGGTCTGTCGCCTTCTTGACCTTGGCGTTTGTCTCGTCAAGGTGAACCTGTATCTCGCTTCGCTGAACGTTAATAGCTTCGAGTTCCGCCCCAAGCGCCTCATGCAGACGTTTCGCGCCTTCAAGCAACTCCTGCGCTTTTTTCATGGCAGACCTGACGACCGAACCCTCGCCCTCTACGGCACCTATCTCAAGGTCTATCCGTTGAACCTGCTCAAGTATCTTAATAGGGTACCGCATAATATTATACCGCCTCTCCCGCTCAACAGATTTATCAAAAGGTATAGAATTTTGCCCGAATGCAGAAAAGAGACTTTTCCAGACTGCAAAAAATAGACATCTATATTAGAAACAGGAGCTATCTCCTGTCTACGTTCTGGTGGGCCCACCAGGACTCGAACCTGGGACCGACCGGTTATGAGCCGGTGGCTCTTCCAACTGAGCTATGGGCCCTTATACGCACAACTTGACATAAGCCGCACCACTTCGCGCCGCCGCCGTAAAGCGGAGCAGAGCGGAGTAACGGGCTACAATGTTCAATTCTATGAAGACTGGCCTCTATTGTCAAGCCGTTTTAAGGCCTTCGGCCTCTTTTATAAAAGAAAAAGAGAATTGTGCGCCTGTCTCTATACTTTTACCCGATACATAAAAGCTTGTAAACGGCATTAATAACAGCTTTTTTTGCTTGCCCGGTCTTTCAGTTTATGAAGTGAACCGCTACGGGCTTTAACCCGTGGTTTCTAACCTGATGGCGTAATCCGCCATAGACGGATTATGCCGAAAATACCTTTGCTACGCCGGATAAAGCCGGCTTCGCTACGGGCGGCCATTCATCCCCTGCCTTAAAAGAACGGAGTTTCCCGACCGGGTCTAATAAAACCTCTCATTCCAAAAAAGGCCCGCACTGTTTTGCGCGGCTCCGTTATTTGCGCAATACAACGCCGTGTCCGTTACCGCGCTTACTTTTTTCTACCTGTAAAACCGAGCACGTACTCTTTCTCCTGCTCAAGCGTCTCTATCTTACCG
>JAJRYL010000032.1 GCA_024275855.1 Deltaproteobacteria bacterium | reverse complement strand
AAAGCAGCTCAAGCTGCACGGACTTACAGAGAAGAACCTTGAGCTGACCAAGGCGTCTAAGATGACCATAATCAGGCGCTACACCAAAGAGGCCGGAGTAAGAAACCTCGAAAGGCAGATAGCCGCTATATGCCGCAAAAGTGCCAGAGAGATATTAAAGCTCGGCAAGGAGACAAAGGTAAAGGTCGGCAGAAGAACGCTTGCCAAGTTCCTCGGAGTGCCGCAGTACAGTTACGGCACCATAGAAGAGCTTGACGAAATAGGCGTGGCGACCGGGCTTGCGTGGACAGAGTACGGCGGAGAGCTGCTGGCGATAGAGGTAGCGCTGGTGCCGGGTAAAGGCAAGCTTATGATTACCGGTAAGCTTGGCGACGTTATGCAGGAGTCGGCGCAGGCCGCTATGACCTACATAAGAAGCCGCGCCGCCGAGTTCGGGCTCGAAAAAGACTTTTACCAGAAGCTCGATATTCATATCCACGTACCCGAAGGCGCTATACCGAAAGACGGCCCTTCAGCTGGAATAACCATGGCAACGGCCATCGCCTCGGCGCTGCTCCGTATACCTGTCAAAAAGAGCGTAGCCATGACGGGTGAGATTACGCTTCGCGGCAAGGTCTTCCCCATAGGCGGGCTTAAAGAGAAACTGCTCGCCGCGCACAGGGCCGGTATTCCGACGGTACTCGTGCCGAAAGAGAACGAGAAGGATCTTAAAGAGATTCCGGCGCTGATACTCAAAAAGGTTACGCCGGTGCTTGTAGAGTACGTTGACGACGTGCTGGTAAAGGCGCTTGACGTTAAAGACCGTACGGAGATATTTTCGGCTCCGTTAGATAAAAGCGCGATGCGTACCGGAGCGCACAGGCCTGAAGACGCTCTTATCAGGCACTAAGCAGGTATGCCTTGACAACAGCACCTAAAGTTGTTACAAGATAAAAGTAAGCCTCGCGCCACGGTGCGGGGTTTCTTTTTCTTCACCACGTGGGCGTAAATTGTTTGCGGACTCATGGGCGGTTAATTAGTTGTTGCCACAGAGTCTCATGTACGTGGGCGTAAACTATTTGCGGGCGCTGAAAGAAAGATACGTGGGCGGTTATTTGCTTGCAGATACGTGGGCGTAAATTGTTTGCGGGCACAGAGACTCAGGCACATGGGTGGTTGGCCCGGTAGATAGAGACGAGAATAAGCAACGGACGGTCGGTCCGGTTATGAGCTAAATAGATAGTCAGTAGACAACGGGCGGTTAGCTCAGTTGGGAGAGCGCGGCCCTTACAAGGCTGAGGTCACAGGTTCGAGCCCTGTACCGCCTACCATTTTTTCCGTTGCAGTATAAGCCTGAAAGCGGATGTTTTTTTTGCGGGGGCCGTAGTTAAGTTGGTTATAACGCTGGCCTGTCAAGCCAGAGGCCGCGGGTTCGAGTCCCGTCGGCCCCGCCATTTTTTTATGTGATATAACAGAGGGGATACCTTTTCAGGTATCCCCTCTGTCTATTTCGTGCCCTGCCGGTATTGTGGTAAATAAAGATCGGATTCGGGTTATAAATACGTAGGTGCGCCCATCTGCCTGTATCTGCGGTAACGGGTTTTCTAAAAAGAGCCGTAACCGTGGTTGAATACTTATTCCGCTTTGGTGACCTTGTTTCTTCCAAATGTTTTCGAGCGGTATAGGGCCTTGTCAACCGCGTCTATAAACTGCTCCTTGCTCTTAAGGCCGCCTTTCGGAGTATATGTACCGACCCCTATACTTATGGTAAACTTTATCTCCTCGCCGTCATGTTTCACACTTAGCAACTCAACTCCTTTTCTTACCTTTTCGGCAAAGGCTGCGCCGTTGGTGCTGCCCATTGTAGGCAGCAGTATAGCGAACTCGTCTCCGCCTATGCGCGCGCCCATGTCGGACTGCCGTATGGTATTCGCAACGTACTTGGCAAGGCTTAACAGCACCATGTCTCCGTACTTGTGGCCGAGAGTATCGTTTATCTCTTTAAAGTTGTCTATGTCGAAGAGTATGAGCGTAAACTCGATGCAGTATCTCTCCGCGCGGCTCATCTCTTT
>JAJRYL010000031.1 GCA_024275855.1 Deltaproteobacteria bacterium | reverse complement strand
TTCAGAAGGCTCGACTTGCCTACGTTCGGCCTGCCGAGAATAAGCACCCTTATGCCGTCTTTTAAAACCCGTCCTTCGTCATAGGTAGCTAAAAGTTTTTGTATGCCCTCTATAGATTTTTTCAGGCCGTCGGCAACTTCTGTCTGTAACGAAGAGAGCTCTTGGGGAGAATCAACAAGTTCGTCTTCAGGAAAATCGAGACTAACCTCTATATTGACACGAAGGTCAACGAGCCGGGCCTTAATAGAATCTATCTCGTCGGACAGAGTTCCGTCGAGCCGGGCCCGGGCCGAGCGCAGCGCACCGTCAGTTGACGCCTTAATAACATCTATTACCGCCTCGGCCTGAGTAAGATCGAGTTTGCCGTTAATAAAAGCGCGCTCTGTAAACTCGCCCGGTGCGGCAAGCCGAACCCTGCCCTCAACAACGTTGAGCACACTCTCTAAAACACGGGTGGTTACCAGCAGCCCGCCGTGGCAAAAAATCTCTACGGAATCTTCACCCGTATAAGAACGGGGCCCGCTCATCCGTACGATAAAACCGTCGTCTACCTTTTCACCCTTACTGTTTACTACACAGCCGTAGTAGAGTTTACGGTCTATTAATTTTTTTTTATGGGATTTGTTTCCGGAAACGGTTCGCTGAAAAACATTATTGGCAACCGCAAAGGCTTCGGGGCCGCTGATACGCACAATACCGATTGCGCCCTCTCCGGCCGGAGTAGATATGGCTGCTATCGTGTCGCCCTGTTGCCGCATAAAGCGCTCTCGGATTTCTGTTTTGAAAATGGTGACGGGGTCGAATGAAAAGCTCTTTACTTCTTCTTTTTACCCTTGTGCAGGGCTTTAGCCGGTTTTACTTCTTTTGTGGTCTCAGGCGTATCGTACTCGCTTAAATCGATTGGAGGTACGCTTGCGCTTTTGGCGGCATGCGCTCTGTTGATTATAACCTGCTGCCCGATGGAGAGCAGGTTGTTGGTAAGCCAGTAAAGAACGAGACCGGCTGGAAAGTTAAGGAACATGAAAGTAAAGACGATTGGCAGAAATTGCATCATCTTCGCCTGTGTCGGGTCGGGCGAAGACGGTGTCATCTTCTGCTGAAAGTACATAGATGCGCCCATTAAAACCGGCGAGATATAGTACGGATCTTTTGACGAAAGGTCTGTTATCCACAAGAAAAGCGGAGCGTGCCTAAGCTCGATAGCAACATAGAGCACCTCGTACAGCGCGATAAAGACAGGTATCTGCAAGACCATAGGCAGACAACCGCTTACGGGATTGATCTTATACTTTTTATAGAGGCCCATGACCTCTTTGTTCATCTTCTCTTTGTTGTCTTTAAAACGTTTCTTTATAGCGGCAAGCTGCGGCTGAACGCGCTGCATCTCTTTCATGGACGTCATAGAGTGCTTGGTGAGAGGATAGAAGAGAACTTTTATGGCAATAGTAAAGAGGACTATCGCTATACCGTAGTTTACGAGATAACCCTGCATCAGGTTTATAATAACAAGAAAGGGTTTTGCCATTATCGCGAAGAAACCGAACTGGATAGATTCTTCGAGCCCGATACTTTTATTGACCATCAGGCTATAGAGCTTGGGGCCGTTATACGAGCTGTATATAAACGCGGCGTCAGCACCGGGAGCGAGCTTCATAACGTCGGAGAGGATCGAGGTGGTCGCGAAGTCTTCGTCGTATATCTCCGTGCCCCAGGTTAACGTGTCTGCCGCCTTAGGAATTAAAACCGTTAAAAAGTACTTATTCTCAAGACCTATCCAGTGCAGCGTTCCTTTTCCGCGCAACGGTTCTTTGTCCGGCTTTTGCCTTAAGACCTTATCGCTCTCATATACGACGGGGCCGAAATGGTAGTACGATTTTTTACTCTCTTTTTTTAACGTCGCGCTCATCATGGTCTCTACATGACTCGTCACGGGGTTACCCGTACGGTTATAGAGCCTGACTTCTGTGTCGAGCATATAGGTGTCGGCTGAGAATTTATAACGCTTCTCTACTATTAAGCCGGCTTTGGTTCTGCCGGTATAGACAAACTCAAGTTTATCCGTTCCGTTAAGAGTATAAGAGGTTTGGGCCGGACCGGTAAAAAGAATCTCTTCGGTTTCGTTGTTGATAACGATAGAGGTTTTGTTGGTAGGTTGACCGTTTTTATTGTTAACTACGTCAACCAAAGGCGAGGCAGGGTCTACAGCGGTATTGTACTTTTTAAGTTCCCATTTTTTTATAGCACCGCCGTGGTTTGTAAATACCGCTCTGAAGAGCGGGGTATCTACCGTGATTAAATCTTCGGGAATATTGGCAAGCTCGCTTGCGGCCGGAATAAAGAAGGATGGTTTGGACTCTTCCTTTTTTTTCTCTTTAGCGGGAGACCCCGTTCCGTTTGCGGTTTCTGTTGTACCCGCAAATTCAGGTACTTCCGGATAGATCTGTTTTAGAATATAAGGATAGCCGACAATAACCGCCAAAGAAAGGACGATGGCAAGAATAACTCTTTTTTCCATTGTTCAGCTAAACCCTTTTTAGTTGTTTTTTTTAGACGTCAAGGTATCAGGTACCCGACTTATTATGTAAAAGATTTTCCCGATTTTTACGGAAAAATCCTGCTTATAAAACCGAGTGACTTTCGTCCGTTCTTTTCTTTACAACAGGGTCGTATCCGCCAGGGTGAAACGGCTGGCACTTTAATACTCTTTTTATAGCGGCATAAAGTCCGAATATCGGCCCGTGCACTTCAATTGCTTCGTATGCGTATTCTGAACAGGTCGGGTAAAAACGGCACGCTGGAGGAAGAAAAGGAGATATTCCTTTTTTATAGATATAAATCATAGACTGTAAAATCGTCTTGACCATCTTCTACCT
>JAJRYL010000342.1 GCA_024275855.1 Deltaproteobacteria bacterium | reverse complement strand
TTATTCTGCCGATAGCTTTTTTAGTAGGCGCTATTATGCTCTTCTTTTACCACTTCGACACACAGGCGGGTTTAAGTGTGCTCAAAGGCAAGGAGGTCAATGTTGTCGAGCTTCAAAAAGAGGCTATTATTTCCGACTTTAAAACAGTAGCCACGGACCTTGTTTTTCTCGCGAGAACCGCACACCTGCACGATGTATACCGGAGCAGCAACTCTGAGGAGATAAGGCATGTAGAAAAAGAGTTTGCGACCTTTAGCTGGAGAAAAGGGATATACGACCAGGTCAGGTACATCGATATTAATGGCCGTGAGGTAGTAAGGGTAAATTACAATAACGGAGAGCCTGTAGCGGTTTCCGGCCCAGACCTGCAAAACAAGTCGGGGCGGTACTACTTTAAAGATACTGCAAGGCTTGGTGTCGATGATATCTACATCTCACCCTTTGACCTCAATATTGAGCACGGAGAGGTCGAGAAGCCGTACAAGCCGATAATCAGGTTCGGCACCCCTGTTTTTGATGAAGAAGGGGAAAAAAGGGGCATTCTAATGTTCAATTATATGGGCATAAATATAAAGCGGCACCTGAAGCGTCTTGCGACAAATTCAATCGGCGCTACAATGCTCTTAAATACCGAAGGTTACTGGCTCTTTTCTCAGAACCCTGAAGACGAGTGGGGGTTTTTACTTAAAAGTAGAAAGAGCGCTACTTTCGCCGCCCGTTATCCTTATGAGTGGTCGAGGGTTGAAGGGGCCAAGAGCGGTCAGTTTCAGACTTCGCGCGGCCTCGTTACCTTTCTGAGCGTTCATCCGTACCAATGGACGAATACGCCTGTTCGGTTCAGCGCCGCCTCTTCTGATACAGGCTCGCTGCTCGCCTCTCAAAGTTCCGTTGAATGGAAGCTGCTCTCTTTTGTGGATTCCGGCACGCTTGCGCTCAACTCCGGTGTGCTTGTGCGCAGGCTTCTGTTCACCTATCTTTTTCTGCTCAGTATTATTGTTGCGGGCGCCTGGTTTACGGCTTTTGCTGTTTTGAGTAAAAAGGCGGCGGAGACGGCGCGGCGCGAAAGCGAAGCACGCTATGGCATGGTTTATACCACGAGCCTCAATTCTATAATAATAATGGATTATTCCGGCATTATAACGGAAGCCAATCCGCGTACCGCCGATATGTTCGATTATGAACAGGATGAGCTTGTAGGTATGGGGCTTGCGAAATTGATACAGGGGAAGCATGTCGAAGGCTTTAAGGCCGGTATATCAAGGCTGCTTGAGGCATGCAACAAAAACGTGAACGCCAGCTTTCTTGAATTTGTCGGCGTTAGAAAGGATGGCGGGCATTTTCCTGTTGAGGCTACCGTAAGCAGCTTTGTTATCGGTACCGACACGTTCATCGGTGTTACGCTTCGCGACATTACCCGGCGAAGGTTGATGGAGAGCAACCAGAAAGAGTCGGAGGCGATGTACCGCGGCCTTGTAACTACCTCGCAGAACCTGATCTGGAGGTGCGATAACAACGGCCTCTTTACCTATCTGAATCCGGCTTGGGAAAAGACGCTCGGTTATACGCGTGTGGAAATGCTCGGAAAGAGTTTCAGCGATTTCCAGAGCCCGGAGGCGGAGAAGCTCGACCTTAAGCTGTTTTTGGACTCCGGCGACTCTACAGAGGTAAGCGGCCATGAGATACTTTGCCGGTCGAAGAGCGCGCAGGATGTCTACCTTGTCTTCTATGCCCTGCCAATGCTCGATAAAGAGGGTACGGTTGTCGGCAGACAGGGTACGGCAAACGATATTACGGAGCATAAGCGCCTTGAGAAAGGGTTGCGTACCCTCTCTCACGCGATAGAGCAGATACCGACTTCTGTAATTATTACCGATGTAGCAGGCGTAATCGAGTATGTCAATCCCAAGTTTACCGAGGATCTCGGTTATACTCTTTCAGAGGTTTTCGGGCGCAATATCAGTATG
>JAJRYL010000341.1 GCA_024275855.1 Deltaproteobacteria bacterium | reverse complement strand
GCCGACGGCAGCGACTTCAGCCGCTATTCTTCTAAGAGCCTCGCGTCTAAAGCGTTCACTTTTTGAGACCTGTTCTGTTTCGTTAATAATGTCGGTAAAGACCAGTACCTCTTCGCCCGTTTTAACGGCAAGATTTATGGTAAAAATCTTTTTCAGAACCGTGTTCATTGATAAACCTCTCTGAAATATTTGTGTCTTTAACTCCGTTATATTAAGAATACCATCTAAGTTTTTTTTGTCAATCTGTTGTAAGTTACTTTGCTGTATAGGTTTACCGGGGCTGTTCTTTTTTACGGGCACTTTGTTCAATATATTGACATCTTAATGCGTCCGCTGTATACTGTGTCAGAATATAGTCATTCGTCATCTGTTAGAACTTGTCGTTAAAGGAGGCAATACTTGAAAGAACGTTCACTGCTGCTTATTGAAGATGACTCTCTTGTGCGCGACGCGATGTCGGTAATGCTTACGATGAACGGTTTCGACGTTGTTGCTACGGGTACAGGTGAACAGGGAATCGTTGCCGCCGAAACCAGGTTTTTCGACTTTATTTTAACTGATCTGCAACTTCCCGGCATGAGCGGAATAGACGTTATCAAGGTGGTTAAAGAGAGTTCTCCCCATACTGTCTGCTTAATTCTCACCGGTCACGCCAGTGTCGAGACGGCGGTTGAGGCCATGAGGGCCGGTGCCGGGTCGTACCTTCAAAAACCCTTTTCACATGAAGAACTTTTTATGGCGTTGGAGCAGGCCTCCGAGGTAAACGCGCTTAAAGAGGAGAATTACAAGCTCAAAAGAGAGATTATAACCTCCGGCTGCACCTCTGAAATACTTGGCAGCAGCCCTGAGGTAACAGAGGTCAAGAGGCTTATAGAGAAGGTTGCCGATACTGATACCACGGTTCTTATTCTTGGTGAAAGCGGCACCGGCAAAGAGCTTGTTGCGCGTGCCCTGCACTTTGGCAGCCCGCGTGCCCATAAGCCTTTCGTGCCGATAAATTGCGGTGCTATTCCTGAGAATCTGCTTGAGAGCGAGCTTTTTGGATATGAGAAAGGCGCCTTTACGGGAGCGATAGCAAGAAAGATAGGCAGGTTTGAAGCGGCTCATAAAGGTACTGTTTTTCTTGGTGAAATTGGAGATATGAGCCCCGGTCTACAGGTTAAAATACTGCGTGTGCTTCAGGAAAAGGAGTTTGAGCGGCTTGGCGGGCGCAAGACTGTGCGTATAGACGTGCGTGTGGTTGCCGCTACCAATCAGGACCTTGAGCTTGCCGTTGAAGAGGGCAGGTTCCGTGAAGACCTCTACTACAGGTTGAACGTAATTCCTGTCAACCTGCCCCCCCTTAGAGACAGGGGCACCGACCTTCACGAGCTTATAAATACCTTTCTTGCGAAGGTCTCGTCTCGAAAGCGGAAGAAGGTAAAGTCTATATCTGAAGAGGCTCTCAGGTGTTGTTACGCCTATGGCTGGCCCGGTAATATAAGGGAACTTGAAAACCTTATTGAACGCATGGTTGTATTAAAAGAGAACGGCACGGTTATAACTACCGACGATCTTCCAGAGAAGATTAAAGGCGGGGGCAGAGTAACCACAGAGGTCGTTAAACCTCGGCTCTCTTTAGAAGGCATCGACTTCAACGAGGCGGTAGGCAATTTTGAAAGAGAGCTTATAACGGACGCCCTTAAGCTTGCGAACGGTGTGAAAAAGAAGGCGGCTGAGTACCTTAAACTCAACAGAACCACACTGATTGAAAAGATGAAACGGATGAAGATGGTTGACAAACCGGCGCTTTAGCGTGGGTTTGTCAATATTTTCGACTCTTTTTTTTTTGATTCCATAATATTCCAATTTTACAGACCTGCAAGACTATCAAGTCATGATTTTGACTAAAAGTTAATATCTCCCCCGGCCACACCTCTGTTTAAAAAACCCGCCATATCTGCCTCTTGAAAAACAGCTCTATAAGTATTTGAATTGAATAGGTAATTGTATCAAGTTGTTTTCCTGACACTGAAAAACTGTACTGATGGCACGCTTATTGCTTTTATTTATAATCAGAGCAATCCACTTATTTTCGTAACCGGAACAATAACAGTAAAAAAGCTATGGCTGGAAAAGCGGGTTTGAAAAACTTTAAGAAACTTATAGGTCTTGTGCTGTTGATTTTTGTCGTTGTCAGCGTTTATCAGCTGGCAGCCTCTATCTCTATAGCTGGAGGCGGCAGCAAAATTGTGGACCTTCGTGTTGGAGAACATGAGGAATTTCACCGCTTTGTGCTCGAATTATCGGCCCCGGCCGAGTATTCCTTCATGAGAAGACCGGGGCTTGTCAGCATTCGGTTACGCGGGGTTGAAGCAGGTGTGTCCGGGACCAAAAGACCGCAAACCTCTTTGCTCGCGCTTAAAAGCGTAACTGAAAAAAGGAGTAAAAAGGGTCTGGTGACCGTAGTTGACATAACATTTAAAAAAGGTATGAAGGTAGAGCAGTATACAGAGAGGCAACCCTTTAGAATTGTTATAGATATTTATAATAAGAAGTCGGAATCGAGGTATAAGATTGACGAAGAGATGTTTAGAGTCAAAAGTCCGACACCTGCCGCGGAAAAAGCTGTAAAAAAGATTCAAGAACCGGATTCTTTAGTCGTCGAGGCGAGAAAAGCAGGTAAAAAAGTTGTAACCGTAACGAAAAATATTGAGGAAAAAGGACTTAATAAGGTAGAAGGCGTTAAGATTACGCCTCGGAAACGCAAAAATGGCGGCGGCGTGGCAGCGGCCTCCGTTGCCCCGTTCTCTTCTGATAATGCCGCGCCAGAGACCTCTTTGGCGTTAATCAAAAAATCCGGTAAAAAGCCTGCCGAAAGCTCCGGAGTTATTAAATCAGAAAAAAAGCATGACCCGGTAAAATCGACACCTCCCGGATCCGTTTCTACGAAAGATGAAACCGCCAGGCAGAAAACTATAAAACTGGTATACGCCGGAACCGTTTCGGCGAAGCGTAAAACCGCACAGCACGAAACATCCGAACCAGCGTTAACAAAGTCCGCCTCGGCAAAACGCAAAACCGAAAAACAGAAGACAAAAAAAAATAAAAGAACCGGGCACGAGGCTGCAAAGAGCGAAAGAACTAAAAAAACCAAAAAACTTCTGGTTAAGGCCGGGGCCAAAAACATTAACCCTGTAGACCATCATCCGGGACGCGTGACAAAGAAGGGGTTTTACGGCGTGAAAAAGAGCGAGGTCGAAAGACCCGCGTTCCTGAGCGGTAAAAAGATCACAATAGGCAAGCCGAACGCGCATGTCCATCCTGCGAGGTTGAAGTACACCGTGCTCAACATAAAGAAGCTGGTGCGTGAGGAGGCGAAAAGAGAGCTGTCGGCCTCTAAACCGAAATCTATGAGCGGTACGCTCGAATCGTTAATAGCCTACAACGAAAGCTGGCGCTTTATTTACAGGAAGAAGGTAAATAAGCTGATACAGGCGGAGCTGTATAAAAACGACGTTGTCGAGTGGAAGGTCTTCAGGGACGTACTTACCCTTGCGGCCTTTAAACAGGCGCCGCTTGCCAAAGAGGCGCGCGCGCTTTCGGTTAAACTTGCTGAAAACGGCAAGGTTGGCCGCGCCGCCGTTATAGAGGCTATGGCTAATATCATAGGTGAGGGAAGAGGCGCAGAAGAGCTTGCGGGGCTTTTAAGAATCTATCCTGACAGCGGCCTGACCCACCTCGGCTGGCTTATTCTCGGCGGCTATTATGAAAAGAACGGCTTTTACCCGGAGGCGCTCGCGCACTACTCAAGGGTTGTAAGCGAGAGTAACGAAGGCGAGATTAAGGGCGCGGCGCAGTTTTCCCGCGCGCGCCTGTTGTATCTTACCGGGGAGTTTACAAAATCGAAGGTGGCGTTCAGGAAGCTGCTTGCCACTGGGTATAAAGGTGCCGGAATGTGGCTCGCCAACGCGTACCATATGAGGGGAGAGACCGACAGGGCGCGCGCACTTTACGAAAAGTACGTACCTGTTGAACTCGGAACCGTTGACCCCATCACCCTTATGGGCGTTGGAGACCTGCGCATAAAGTACGGCGATTACCTTGGAGCGGCCAAGGTCTTTAAGCAGATAGAGAGCAACGATTCCATTAAAGACCTTGCGATGGCTTTTTTAAGGGTACGCGAGGCCGACGCTCTTTTGGTAAACGGAGAGCCTGTCAAGGCGCAGGTTATTTATACAGGCGCGTACAAGGCCTTTAAGGGCGAGGCTAAAATTCTTGCCGGGCTCGCCCTCGCGGACTCTATGGCAATGGTAGGAAAGGGCGATTCTCTTATGCGCGCTGAGAGTTTTTACCATAAGCTGCACAGGGGGCCGTATATAGCGTCGCAGTACGCGCACCTCAATATGGCGCGAGTACAGCTTCGCCTCAAACTTTATAATGACGCCGCTATCGCGCTCGACGATTTTTTAGAGTACTACCCGACCAACGCGCAGCACGCCGAGGCCGTTAAGATAAAGGCCGACGTTATGTTCGAGTGGATAAAGACGCTCTTTGCCAAATCTAAATACCTTGCCGTTGCCGACGCTGTCTCGCGCTACGGCGCTGTAGTGCCGTTTGGCAAGAAAGGTACAACGTATTACAGAATAGGCAAGTCGTACTCGAAGCTTTCGCTGCTCTCCGAAGCGGTAAGCGCCCTCAGGGCCTCGTCGGACATAGGCGTGGACGTGGTTGCTGAAAGGTCGATGCTCGAACTTGTAAATGTCTATCTTAAGCAGAAAGACGTTCACAGCGTAGAGAGGCTCGCCAATAACTTCAAGGCCCGTTTTCCAAAGAGCAAGTACAGGCCGCAACTAAATACAATTCTCGCTAAGGCGGCTTACCTCAAGGGCGACTATAAGGCTTACGCAAAGGCTATGCCCGCTACAGGAAAGCCTGCCGAGGACTTTAACAGGGCCTCGGCGCTGGCCCGCATCAAAAGGCATACTGAGGCGATAAAGCTCTTTTTAAGCGTTGCCGACGGTTATAAAGCTCTTGGCAATGTAGACGGCGAGAAGCGTGCTTTGCTTGGCGCGGCGGATTCAAGCTTTAAAAAAGGACTGTACCCGGAGGCCGTAAAGCGCTACGGCATGGCGCTTGACCTTATGGGTAAGGATAAATCGCTTGAGAAGAGATGGGCGCTCTACATGATAACGCAGAGTTACTCGAAATTGAAGAAGAGGGATATGCAAAAAGAGGCGCTGAACAGGGTGGTAGTGGCTAACGGTGTTTTTGGCGAAGGGGCCGAGGCTATTTATAAAGACGATTTCAGATAACAGCAAGAGGTGGTTATGGCAATAGAGCAGCAGAAAGAGCTTCTGAGCGACGCGTTCGACATCTTCAGGGTCGCTTCGCGTAAACTCGAAGAACAGTACTCTACGCTCGAAGAGAAGATAGAGGAATTAAATTCCGAGCTTGCGGAGAAGAACAGGGCAATGGAGCGCACAAGGCGGTTGGCGGCGATGGGTGAGATGGCGGCAAGAATAGCCCACGAGATAAGAAACCCGCTTGGCTCTATGGCGATCTTCTCTACCCTGCTTGAGCGTGAACTCGACGGAGACGAAGAGAGAAGAAAGCTCGCCACCTCCATTTCGCGAGGGGTTAAAACACTCGACAACATCCTCTCCAACATGCTTCATTTCGCGGCCTCGCCGGGCGCGAGGTACCGCACCGTAGACCTTACGGAGCTTATAGCGGACTCCGTTCAGATGACGCAGGCCTGCGGCAAAACCGGTTTCGAGGTTGTGCACTGCGGCTCTACAGAGCTTGAAGCCGACGAGGGGCTCTTGCGCCAGCTCTGCGTCAACCTTCTTTTAAACGCCGTTGACTCAATGAAAAAGGGCGGCACGGTAACCATAACGACAAGGCTCGACCCCGCCGGAACGGACACTGTAGAGACGGTGGAAATAAGGGTTAAAGACAGGGGTGTTGGTATAAGTCCCGAAAATATCGACAGGGTCTTCGACCCGTTCTTCACTACGCGCAGTTCGGGTACGGGCCTCGGCCTTGCGATAGTCAATTCTGTTGTAGAGGCGCATTCGGGAAGCATTAACGTGGTATCGACTCCGGGTGTCGGTACCGAGTTTATTGTGCGCCTGCCGAGACACGAGGCGAAGTAGACTTTTTTGGTCTCAACCCGGACTCGATTCAGGGTCTCGGTGTTGGTTTAAGTACGGGATGCTGAATCAAGTTCAGCATGACAGCGGGTAGGTTGGTTTAGCGAAGCGTAACCCAACATAAGTTAGATGGATACGGAGAGCCTTTTTACAGGGAGAAGTAAGTATGAATAAGCTTAAGAATATACTTGTTGTCGATGACGAGGCGGATATGCGCCTTGCCATAAACGAGGCGATGGTGCGCAAAGGGTACTCTGTGACTCTTGCCTCGGACGGCTTAGAGGCGCTTGAAAAGCTTAAAACCTCCGACTACGCTATGGTTATCAGCGATATGGCCATGCCGGGACTCGACGGTTTCGGGCTTTTAAAAGAGGTAAAGCGGCTTTACTCTCATATCCCCGTACTGCTTATAACGGCCTACGGTACTATAGAGCGTGCGGTAGAGGCGGTAAAAGAGGGCGCAGAGGACTTTATTCTAAAACCGTTCGATTTAGCCGTTTTAGAGAATACGGTTGAAAAGGCCATTACGCTTCAGGCGCAGTGCATGACCTTTGAGAGCCGCGGCAAGAATATGCTGACGATCGACCCGATGATGCGAAAACTCGTCTCTATGTCGATTACAGCCTCTACCTGCGACGCTACCGTGCTGGTTTCCGGTGAGTCCGGCACGGGCAAAGAGCTGTTGGCGCGTTTTATCCACGAGCGCAGCAAGCGCGCAAACGGGCCTTTCATTGCCGTTAACTGCGCCTCTATCCCGGACGGGCTTCTTGAGAGCGAGCTTTTCGGCCACGAAAAAGGCTCCTTTACCGGCGCAACCGCCTTAAGGCTCGGCAAGTTCGAGTCTGCAAACAGGGGCACTATACTGCTCGACGAGATATCGGAAATGGATTCCAAACTTCAGGCCAAGTTGCTGCGTGTTCTTCAGGAGCACGAGGTAGAGAGGCTTGGCGGAAAGGTTCCGATACGGCTCGACATCAGGGTTATCGCCACAACCAACAGAAATCTTAAAGAGGAGGTTCGCGAGGGACGGTTCCGTGAAGACCTCTTCTACAGGCTCAATATCTTTCCGCTTCGCCTGCCCCCCCTGCGTGAGCGCAAAGGCGACGTAGAGTTTCTGGCGAACCACTTTATGAGGCTCTATTGCGCAAGGTACTCAAAACGGCTTGAGGGGTTTTCGCCTCCGGCTTTAAAGAACCTGTGCGAAAGAGAGTGGCGCGGTAATATTCGCGAACTGGAAAATACGGTTGAGCGCGCGGTGCTTATAAGCAGAGGCAGGTTGTTGGAGCCTGAGCATCTTTTAACAGATGATTCGGACGGACTTTATACAGACAGCGCCGTTACGGTCAGCGAGACGGTTGACGAGCCGGTAGTCAAAAAAATGACACTGTAGAAGTCAATAATATGACTCTTGCCGAGATGGAGAAGGAACTGATAATTAAAACCCTCGATATCGTCGGCTGGAACAGAACGAGGGCCGCGGGTATACTTGGCATATCAGTAAGGACATTAAGGAATAAGCTTAAGGAATACGGCACAATTTTACCCGTATAGGAACTTTTTTCCGCATTACCCTCTTTACAGAAAGGCAGAACCGGGCATTTATCCGGCACAATATTCGTATAAGCGATTTTGGTACGGATTTTGCTTATTATATAAGTCGGGGGCAGGGTGCTGAAGTGGTTTTACTATTACTCCAAACTTTTATATCAACAGATTGCTTCAAGGGCACTGGTGAAATTGTAAGTCTATTTAGACCTTTTACTCTCACCGCAAGCTTTTTATAAGTACGTTACTTAAGAGGCATTGG
>JAJRYL010000340.1 GCA_024275855.1 Deltaproteobacteria bacterium | reverse complement strand
GGTAGAGAAGGCGGAGTACCAGAAAAAGAGTACGGGTGAAAATGAGTCGCAGTTTGAAATGTTAAAACGCCTTGAGATGGATGCCGCGCAGTTTACGGAGGTTAAGCGGTATTGCGATGCGAAGGGAATAATCTTCCTGATCACGCCGTTTGATGAAGCAAGCCTTGATGAGTTGGACAAGTTTGAATTGCCGGCGTATAAGATAGCGTCAACAGACCTTACCAATCTTCCATTCCTTAAAAAAGTCGCTAAAAAGAGGCGTCCGGTTATTTTATCAACCGGCATGAGCTACCTGTCCGAGGTCGAGATGGCCTTGCGGGAGATCCGTTCTTATAACCGCGATGTTGTGCTGTTGCATTGCAGCGCCAATTATCCGGTGGTCGATAGTGAGGTTAACCTTGCGGTGCTTGCGACGTTCAAAAGGCGGTTTGATGTAATGGTCGGTTATTCGGATCATACTGCCGGAGTGGGCGCGGCTCCTTATGCCGTGGCGCTTGGCGCAAGGGTAATAGAAAAGCATCTGACTCTTGACAACGACATGGAGGGGCCTGACCATAAGGCGTCGCTCTGCCCCGATGATTTTAGAAGCCTTGTGCGGGAAGTAAGGCGGGTAGAGGTTTTGATGGGCGACCCCGATAAGCAGCCGACACTTTCGGAGGGCGGCACACGCGCCTCGCTTCAAAAGTGTCTGGTGGCAAAGATGGATATTCCTGCGGGCACGGAATTGACGGAAGAGAATATCGTGGCGAAAAGAACCGGTGGAAAGGGGATATCTCCAGTTGAGTATAAACAGGTAATCGGGCACAAGGCAACCAGGGTCTTTGTTAAGGACGAGTTGATAGTTATATGAAAATGATCTCTTTTATCGGAGCCGGGGGGCACGCCCGTTCGCTGTTAAATATAGCCGCGTTGAACGGAGTAAATGTCTACGGTATCTATGACGACTCGTACGACCCTTTGTGCCGCGAGGTTATTTGCGGTGTTGAGCTTAAGGGTGCAGTGGCGCAGGTTCCAGAAAGTTCAACCGTGGTACTCTCTGTCGGCGATAACTTGAGGCGAAGCGAGTTGTATACTTTTTTTGGCCGGCGCGTGCAGGGTGAGAATCTTGTACACCCGGATGCGGTAATCGAGCAGGGTGTGAAAATTGGTAATGCAAACCAGATTTTCGCGGCCGCATACGTGAATACGGGGGCCGTAATCGGTGATAATAATATTATAAACAGTAAGGCCGTGGTAGAGCATGAAGCGGCTGTAGGCGATCATAACCATATTTCGGTCGGCACTGTACTGTGCGGCAGGGTAAGTGTCGGGAGTTACTGTTTCATAGGGGCGGGTTCCGTGGTTATCGATAACGTCAATATACACGACAACGTGGTCGTCGGTGCCGGCGCAGTGGTAGTGCGCGACATCTCCGAGCCCGGGGTTTATGTAGGTAACCCTGCGAGAAGAATAAAATGATCTATGTATCGAGTGCCTGTATAGAGGCAGACACGATCTTAGAGGCTGTTGACGAGCTTCAGGCGAACGGGTTCAATAATATAGAACTTAGCGGTGGTACGGAGTATTACGACGGGGTCAGCGATGACCTGTTAGAGCTTTCCGGGCGCGCCGGGTTGAACCTTCTTGTGCATAACTACTTCCCGCCCGCAAAGGAGCCTTTTGTGCTCAACCTGGCCTCGCTGGACAACAGTGTTTTCGATAGAACGGTAACCCACCTTTCCGGCGCCATAGAGTTGTGCAAGGTGCTGGGGGCGAAGAGCTTCGGTTTTCATGCCGGTTTTTATCTTGATATAGCCCTTGACGAAGTAGGAAAGAGTGTTGGCGTCAGGGCGCTTGTCGGGAAAGAGAAGGCTGTTGAGCGTTTTTGTTCCGGTTATAACTCTTTGAAGAGCGTAGCCGGTGACGGCTTTGATCTCTATATTGAAAATAATGTGTTATCGTCTTCAACCGCCGGGGCTTTTAATGGCAACCCCCCTTTGATGCTTCTCGCTTCTGAAGAGTATTTCGAGCTTAAGAGGCTGATAGATTTTAAGCTTTTGCTCGACATCGGACATCTAAAGGTAAGTTGCAGGTCGCTCGGGCTTGATTTCGATAAGGAGCTGGGTCTGCTCGCAATAGAGACGGATTATTTGCATGTGAGCGATAATGACGGGTTTGAAGACCGTAACGAGACGATAGAAAGCCGGAGTGTAATGCTTGAGAGGCTTAAGGGCTGCGGCATCAGCCATAAGACCGTTACGCTTGAGATATATGACGGGGTGGACAAACTGAAGCGGGCCTATGAAATGTTAAAGAGCTTACGATGATAGAGAATATTATTTGCACAGCCGGGTTGACGGTACTTGATACCTTAAAAGTTATAAATGAGAATGGTAAGGGAGTAGCTTTTGTTGTCGGAAATGAGAACAAGCTCGTCGGTATTATTACCGATGGAGACGTAAGGCGGCATTTGTTAAGAGGCGGCGGCCTCGAAGAGCCGGTTGAAGAGGTATGCAATAAAGACTTTATCTATGCGCGTTCAGACGAGAGCTACGGGCAGGTTATATGCAAGTTCAGCGACAAGGTAAGCATAATCCCCGTGGTCGATTCAAACTTCCGCGTTGTCAATTATTTTGAGCATAGGAACAATCTTTATGTGCCCATTGCGTTACCGGACCTTGGGGACAAAGAGTTCAAGTACCTTGTGGACGCCTTTCTTTCTACCTGGATATCGAGCACAGGCTCGTACATAACCCTTTTTGAGCAAAAGATGGCGCGGTACTGCGAGTGTGATTATGGAGTCGCTGTCAGTAACGGCACAGCTGCCCTTCACCTCGCCCTTATAGCTCTCGGGGTTTCCAGAGGAGATGAGGTGATAGTGCCGGACCTAACCTTTGCGGCCACTATAAACGCGGTGCTGCACGCCAACGCTACGCCGGTTATCGTCGATGTAGAATCAGAGAGCTGGTGTATCGACCCGAAGGAGATAGAAAAGGCTATTACCCCGAAGACAAAGGCTATTATCCCTGTACATCTTTACGGGCAGCCATGCGACATGGGTGCTATAATGGGTATAGCGAGAGAGCATGGTCTTTACGTGGTAGAAGACTGCGCCGAGGCGCATGGCGCCGAGTATGACGGTGAAAAGGTGGGCAGTTTTGGCGATGTAGGCTGCTTTTCGTTCTTTGGAAACAAGGTTATAACCACTGGAGAGGGCGGCATG
Source organism: Deltaproteobacteria bacterium (assembly GCA_024275855.1). Taxonomy (GTDB): domain Bacteria; phylum Desulfobacterota; class GWC2-55-46; order GWC2-55-46; family JADFVP01; genus JADFVP01. The sequence goes on along the minus strand of JAJRYL010000340.1, from coordinate 15,608 downwards.
TGTGTAACAAGTTCGCCTGAGCTTAATGATAAAATGCGTCTTTACAGAGACCACGGCATGAGTAGAAAAGTTAAGTATCGTCACGATGTTGTGGGGTATAATTACCGTATGACAAACTTGCAGGCGGCCATTGGTGTCGCGCAGGTAGAGAGGATAGACGAGATACTCGCAAGGCGTGAAGAGATAGAGATGAACTACAGAGACGTACTCGAAGGCATTGACTTTCTGGAATTTCAGGTCGGAAATCTTCCCGGAAGAAAGAAAATTACCTGGCTTGTATCGCATATGGTGAATGGCCGCGACAGGGGAGAGTATATGGCCCACCTGAAGAAGAGCGGCCTCGATACCAGACCGTTCTTCTATCCGCTCAGCGAGATGGAGATATATAAGAGGTACCTCTACTCTAATAAAAATGCCCTTGATATATCGAAGAGAGGTATCTGCCTACCCACCTTTTGCGACCTCGGAGAGGTAAAAAGGGAGTGGTTCGTTGTATGATGGCAGAAAGATAGTCGGTATTATTCCGGCTCGCGGCGGCTCTAAAAGGCTGCCGGGTAAAAATATAATGGAGCTAAACTCAAAGCCGCTTATAACCTGGAGCATAGAGGCGGCTTTGGCAAGTTGTTATCTCGACCGAGTCATAGTCAGCACCGATGACCCGGAAATAGCCGCGGTAGCCGAGGCGGATGGTGCCGGAGTGCCTTTTTTGCGGCCGCCGGAGCTTGCTGACGATAGCGCTACGTCGGTTGACGTTTTGCTGCATGCCTATAGGCATCTCATTGAACATGGAGACCCGTTTGACGTTATCGCGCTGCTTCAACCTACAAGCCCGCTTAGAACCGGTAAAGATATAGACGCCGGTATAAGGCTTTTTTCAAAGCGGAAGGCCCAAAGTATTATATCTGTTGCAGAAGACCGGCACCATTGGTGGGCGAATACGCTCGGGGTTGATGGCTGTATGAAAGATTTTTTACCGGAAGAGCGGTTGGTGCGCTCACAGGAGCTGCCCCCGGCATACCGCTTAAACGGCGCCCTTTATGTGGTAGACGCCGGATTTCTTGTTGAGCGCAATACACTGTTCGGAACACGCACCTACGCCTATATCATGCCCAAAGAGCGTAGCGTGGATATAGACGACATAACCGACTTTCGTATAGCCGAGGCGTTAATGGCCTCTCAGGGGTAGCTAAAACGGTTTTTCCTGCCGGGTTGGAATGCAGCCTGTTTTGTGATTATAGATAGTAAATGGTCGTTTTTTTACGGGAAGCGCTGTTTTATGGAAGAGACGAGTACCTATAATGCCGTTGCGGACGTGAAGAGCGAAAAGAGGGTTATACTCTCCGATACGGTAAAGTACTTTTTTGGTACCTTCGGGGCTCAGGCGGTAAGTATACTGCAAAACTTCTTTCTTGCCGGAATGTTCGGCCCGGCCATGTACGGGGTGTGGAACCTTCTTATTGTAATAATGAGTTATAATCACCACGGGCATCTCGGCCTTATTCACGGTATGAGCAAGCAGGTTCCCATATCAAGGGGTATGGGGCGCCCCGCAGATGTTCTCAAGTACGAGCGGAGCTGCTTTTCAGGTGTGGTTCTGCTACAGATAATCATCTTTGTAGTTGTTTTCGGCGCCGGTTTCCTGCACTGGGGCACTGAGCTGAAAGGGCTCGGTCCGGGTTTAAAGATACTTGCTTTCGTCCTGTTCTTTAATCAGATTTATATCTTTATGCTCACCGTATTAAGAAACGATAAAAGGTTCGGCATACTTGGTTTTGCTATGTTTCTACTGCCGGTGGTTACGCTTGCTATTATCTTATCGGGTTTTTACCTCTTTTCGCCCGGTGTTAGTATTGCGCTCTATGCTCTTTTAGCCGGGCATATTCTGGTCAACATATATATATTTCTCGCGGGCGGGTACAGGTACCGCCTATTGTTCGATTTTAAAGCCCTGAGGCTGCTCTTCAAGGTAGGCGCGCCGCTTATACTGTTTACCATCGGTTTTTCAATATTTCTTACGGCGGACAGATGGATAATAGTAAAGATGCTCGACAGCAAAAGTCTTGGGTTTTACGCCATAGGCTCTATGTTCGTAGGCGGGCTTTATTCTATTCCCGCCGTGCTTTCGTCGGTTCTGTACCCTCGTATGCTCGAATCTTTCGGCAAAGAGCAAAACTCTACCGCTGCTAAGAAGTGGACTCTTGTCCCGACCCTTATAGTAACGTTTGTAATGACATGGTTAACGCTTGTAGTAGCGGCGGTCGTAAGGCTGCTGGTAATGTACCTTCTTCCTGAGTATATACCGGGGCTTCCACTGATAACTATACTTATAATAGGCAGCTTCTTTCTAACTACAAGCTCTATCTTCACCAATTATCTTATATCCGTCGATATGCAGAGGCATCTTTTAAAAGTGCAGTTTACGGCTATATTACTTCTGGTAGTTATAGACTACCTTGTGCTTAAAGCCGGTTACGGTATAGAGGCTATGGCGCTCGGTACTACGTTATGCTACCTTTTTTACGGCACTATGGTTCTGTGGTGCGGGTTGAGGTCTTTAAAGGCCGGGGGTAGAAAGACGGTTAAGCTGATAGCGAGCATCTACACTGTTTATGCTATAAACGTGCTCTTTTACCTCTATAGTTCCGGTTACCTGGCTCTAACAGGCAGTGTGCTGGTTGGGGATGTTGCCAGAACGGCAATACAGGTTTTAGTGTCAACCGCCTTTATACTTCTTTTTTATCCGTATATTAATCGAGTCGCGGGTACTTCGGGGCAGATACGTTCTTTAAATTTGGCAAGGTTTAAGAGTAGAAGGTAAGGTTATTTTGTAGAATTAATAGTGAATCGGGAGCGTTTAGATGGCAGAGTTGGGTAACAAGGTAGAGAATTGGGATAGTTCATACGTTAATCTGAGTACAACGTATACGGAGGAGATAAAGACACCGGCAAATTTGACAAACCTCGCTCTTTTTGAGTATGTCTATGAAGATGTAAAAGAGTTTCTTGCCGGCCAGGACGGAAATAAGGTGCTTGAGTGCGGTTGCGGCGGAGCAAGAGCCGCGCTCTATCTTGCGCTTCGCGGTTACGACTCAACCTGCTCAGATTTTGCGCATGAGGCGTTGCGCCTTGCGAGGCATAATTTCGAGGCCTTCGGCGCGAAGGGTACGTTTGTTTACGACGACCTGTTAAACTCTAAACTTGAAAAGAACTCGTTCGACTGTATTATGAGCTTTGGGCTGCTTGAGCATTTTGAAGAGCTTGAGCCGATTACCAGGTGTATGACAGAGCTTATACGTCCGGGCGGCATACATGTGCACTGCATAATACCTAAAAAGTTCTCGACGCAGACGGTTATGGATACAGTCTTTTTTCCTTACAGGCTTCTAAAAAATATTGTTAAAAGGGACTTCGGGAATCTTGTTCGTAGAAGTTTCAGGGATTTTCCGCACTACGAAAATCGTTTTTCCGCTGCCGAGTACTGTGCTGTTTTCGAGCGCGAAGGCAACGAGATCTTAAAGTGCCAGCCCATAGGTCTGTTATTTCCTTTTGTCGCTCTTCCTAAAGGGCTCGGCGAGGCGGTTGTCAAGGCCGCGCCTCGGCTGCTTACGAAGTTGATGAGGCTTACCGACAGAACAGGTATAAAGGCGCTCTTTCCTATTGCGCCTAAGTATTATATAGTCGCAAGAAAGAAGTAGTACTTTTTTTGAATTTATGTTGAGGAATTTTTTATGAAAGTATTGCTTATACAACTGCATCACGGCGACAGGGAAATAAATTTCTTTCCTCTCGGCCTCGCTTATATTGCAGGCGCGTTGCTCGATGTCGGGTGCGACGTAGAGCTTATAGACTTGCAGATGGAGAAGACGGCGCACTCGCAGGCAAGCCTGACTGAGCGTATAAAGGCGATGAATGTCGAACTGATCGGCATTACCGCTTACTCTACCCAGTTCGCGCACTTTAAAGAGGTTGTCGATATCTGCAAGGCGTGCCACGCTGATGTTCCGGTTGTTGTCGGCGGCCCGCTCGCCACCTATAGCGCTATGCAGGTGCTTACCGGTACAAACGCCGATATCTGCGTGAAGAGCGAAGGCGATATTACCATACAAAGACTTGTAAAGAGCCTCGATAACCTGAAAGACGTTAAGGGCATAACGTACAGAGAGAACGGCAGGATAATAAATAACGGTGAGGCCGTTTATGTTGACGACCTCGATTCAATCGGTTTTCCTCCGTATCATCTCTTTGATATGGAAAAGTATTTCGAGGGGCAGGGGTTGTACGGAGACGCGCCCACAAAAAAAACTATGAGCATCGTTACGTCGCGAGGCTGCCCGTACAGTTGTAACTTCTGCTCTATGACGTTTAAGAATGTGCGCAGAAGGTCCGTTGAAAATGTCGTTAAAGAGATTCAGTTCTTTAAAGACAAGTACGGCGTAGACTCTATAGCTTTTATAGACGAGCTTGTTATATCGAGTAAAAAACGGGGGTACGAGATTTGCGGCGCGCTTGCTAAGCTGAACATAAAGTGGGGTTGTCAGGGCAGGGTCAATATATGCGATAAAGAATTGCTAAGGGCTATGAAGGCAAGCGGTTGCACTTATGTCGGCTTTGGCGTTGAGTCGGGAAGCCAGAAGATACTCGACGCGATGAACAAAAAAGTGAAGGTAGAGCAGTCGAGAGAGGCTGTGTCTAACGCGGTAGAGACCGGACTTTTTGTTGTCGTGCAGATGATATTCGGTTATCCGGGAGAAGACGATACGACTATTAACGAGACCGTCGATTACTTTAAGAGGCTCAATTATTATCCTCCGTACCCCGGTTCGCCGGCTAACGTCAGCCTGATTACACCGCTGCCCGGTTCCGCGCTGTATGATAATTGTGTAAAGGACGGCACTATTACAGACGAGATCGAGTGGCTGAACGGCCTGGGACAGGGATACTATCCGGGCGCGCCGCTGCTTGTCAACTTTACCGGCTGGGATGACGATACGCTGATAAAGAAGAAGTTTGAGCTTGAGGAGACCCTGTACCGGAATTATAAGGCATACGTACGCAGGCATCCGTCGGTCTTTTTAAAGAAAGGCATAGACGAGGCGCTAAGGCTTGTGAGCAGAAGTATTATATATGCCAGGGCGAATGGAGCGCAAAAGACAGTGGCCAAGATTCTTGGCCATTTTCCGGCGCGGTTTAAGTTTAATAAAGAGTACGCTGAACTTCAGCGCAGTATAGAGAAGAAGCATTAGGGGTTGATCCGAGGGTGCGAGTGAATCCATCTCAACTGTTACAGATGTCGTCAGACATGGTTTTAAAGATAGGCGCTTACAAGGTCGGGGGGCGCAGCATAAGCGAAGCTACACGCCTGAACGGCGTATCTTTATGGGATGTTGTCGCTCCGGGGCTCGCGATCTATTTTGTGCCGGAAATTTTAAAAGGCGCTAAGGGCGTCGCAACCGGCTTCGCGTTAAAGTCTTTTTTGCGCGCGAAGCGTAACAGGTACCGTGAATTACACGCGACCAGAATAAAAGACAGGCGAGGGGAATACAGAGAAGGAAGCGTTCTTTTTCTTGCCTTTGAGCCACGGCAGGCGGCAAGCTTCCTTTGTGTCGCTAATCTGCTTAAGAGCCGTGGCCGCAGGGTGAGGGTGCTTACAAGCAGGCTCCGTGCAGTTGAAAGGAGTATAGCTGGTTTTGATTCTGTAGATTATATAGAGGACTACCTCGATAAGGAGGCTTTCGGGCTTATTGGTGCGCATAGGTCGGAGTTAAGCCGGTCGGTTAAGGCTCTTGTAGGGCGGATCGATCCTGAAAAAATCTCAACGGACGTTAGCGCCGCCCGCCGCCTGTTGGCCTGGCTTGGTCAAAAGAGCAGTATTAAGACGTACCTGTACGAGGCGGTTAAGGATGTCGAACTTGCGTCCCGTTACCTCGATGCCGGTGATCTTGACGTGGTAATAGGCGCCGACGATTGTGATACAAGGTGCCGGGCCTCTTTTTTATGCGCCGCTGAAAATGGGGTGCCAACCCTACACGTTCAGTACGGGCTTGTGTCGGCGGAGGCCGTCAACTGGCGGTTTATCGGTACGGAGTATAGCGCGCTTTTGGCGAAAGTTCGCTCGAATGCCTTTTGAAAATGGGCCTGAATACTGAAAAGTTCAGCGTAACCGGGCAGCCGCGCTTCGATGTTCTTGTCTCAGGCGGCGGTAGCGATACTTCTTCGGTTAATACGGATAAAACCTCTGCCGTTGCAGAGAACAAGGTAGATATTCTCTTTGCCTCGCAACCCAATGTAGCCGGATGTTTTGGAAGTGAGGCCGCAAGAGTTAAGATGCTCGAAGAGATATATCGGGCCGCAAAGCGGATAGACGGCGCGGTTGTTACACTAAGGCCGCACCCGGATGAAGATGTTCAGGTACACAGAAAGATAATAGAGAAGACGGGCGTGGCCGTGGTTGTGGATATGCCGGGCTCAACAGCCGTGGAAGAGGCGATAAAGGCGTGCGACGCGCTTCTTACATTTCATTCTACAACCGCGCTCGAGGCGCTTATCGCCGATAAACCGGTAATTTTGTACGGTGACGGAAGCAACCCTATCGCCGCTATATATAGAGAGCGGAGCGGTGCTATCGGCTAAAACCTCCGAAGAGCTGGTCTCTATGGTGGGGCTTGTAGTTGCCGGCGGTACAGAGTCTGAGAGGCTTTCCCGGCGGCGACGGATTTTTGTAGATCGGCATACGAGAAACCGAGACGGCAAGGCGGGCGAAAGGGTGGCGCGCCTTGTTGAGAGAATAGCCGTTACGGGTAAAGGTAAAAGCAGGGGGCTTGTATCATGAGTGCAGGCGCAAGATACAAAAAAATATTGCTGGTGCGGTTAGCCTACTACGGGTTTCTGGGTAATGTGGATATCTTTCCGGTCGGTCTCGGCTTTCTTGCGCAAAGCCTGCGCAAGCACGGGTTTGAGTACGATGTGCTCGATCTCGGTCTCTTCCGTCCCGAACAGGAAGAGGAGCTTCTTCAGGAAAAACTGAAAGAGTACGCGCCGGACCTTCTCGCTATAACTATGATGACATTAGGGTACAAGCACCACTATGCCCTTTTAGACCGCGTTAAGGCCCGGTTTCCGGATATAGATATAGTGCTTGGCGGAGCGCACCTCTCGACACTCAGGCTCGATGTATTCGCCGAGTGCGGCGGTATAGATTATGGCGTGGTTATGGACGGCGAGCAGACGCTTGCGGAACTTTGCGAAGGCGCGGACCTGTCGCGGATTAAAGGGCTTATTTACCGGCATAATTCGCTGCCGGTCTTTAACGGAGAGAGAACTTTTACCTCGGACCTCGACTCTATCCCGTTTCCGAAGTACGACCTGTTTCCGCTCGAAAACTACACAAAAGAGATACCGCTCTTTACGTCGCGAGGCTGTCCGTACTTGTGCACCTTCTGCCCTGTCGCCTCTGCCGTAGGCAGGAATTTCCGTACCCGTTCACCGGAGCATATTATAGAAGAGGTGGGGTACTGGTACGATAAGGGAGCCCGTACTTTCAGTATTTGGGACGACAACTTCACCATGAAACCGGAGCGGGTCTACCGGTTCTGCGAACTTATTGTTGAAAGGGGCTACACAGGCATTACCTTTTCTGTGCCAAACGGCGTAAGGGCCGACAAGGTAAACGTGAAGCTTTTAAAGACACTTTGGAGCGTCGGGTTCAGGCAGCTCTCTTTCGGTGTCGAGTCGGGCGCTGACCATGTGCTTAGCTCCATAAAAAAAGGCGAGAGCGTAGAGGTGATAGAAAACTCTATAAAGCTCGCGTGCGAACTCGGTTTCGAGGTCTACCTGTACTTCATTGTCGGCTTGCCCGGAGAGACGTGGAAAGATTTCGAGGCCTCGCTGGCTCTGGCCGGCAGATATCCTGTAGCGGAATCGCGCTTTTACAATCTTGTGCCTTTTCCGGCAACAGAGCTTTTCGCGTGGGCGACAAGCAATAACTTCTTTATTACGCCGCCCGAAGAGTTCTTGAACCGCGCGTCGCATTTTGAGAACGAACCGTATGTAGAGACCCCCGATATGTGCGCCGCCGAACGCAGAAAAGCTTTTGATCTTGCGTTGGAGCTTACGGTAAAACAGCGAAAGTTATGGCGGAAAAAGCAGTTCAGCCGCTTTGGAACGTTGGGTTCTGTTATGGCGGTTGTTTCGCTCTCACCTTTTTACAGCAAGATGTTTAAACCCGCCTGGATGCGAAGGCTTGTTATCGAGCCGGTAAAAGGGCTATTTTTCGGGGCCGCAAGATGAGCGGAAAAATTGCGCTTAAGAGATATAAAGTTCTGTTTTCTCTTTTTGTCGTTTCAGCAGTACTCTTCGTTGCGGTAGCCGGCAGGGTGCTGGTGTCGCAAGATACGCCTGAAAAGTCCGGGGTTATAGTGGTTCTTTCGGGGCTTGAGCCCGACAGGCCGAAAGAGGCGGCTGCGCTCTATAACGCGGGTTATGCAGGCAAGATAATACTTACAAAGCCGGCTCTTTACGGGTATGAAGTTGAATACGCGCGCGAGGGTATACGGCTTGAGAGCAGGCAGGAGCTTTTCGCGAAGCTCCTGGTAAAAAAAAAATTCCAAAGTCCGACATAGTACTTCTTGATGCGGTTGTAGGCAACACAATGGATGAAGCTGCTGTTGTTGGCGACTATCTTAAAATGAGCGGAATACGGTCGGTCATTGTAGTAACGTCGAAGTACCATACGCGAAGAGCGCGATTGGCGTTTAAAAGCCTGTTGCCGTCCGGGGTGACGCTTAAGGTTGTCGGAACCCGTTTTGACAGCTACAGGCCGTGGAAGTGGTGGATGGACGCCGATACAAGAAGCCACGTTCTGCACGAGTACGGCGGCCTCGTATACTACTGGATTAAACTCTTTTTTATAGATAAGACCTCTTACTTTACCGCAATGGAAACTCTGCCCGTTGCTCTTTTCTGTTTGGCATAATATATGATTATTACTATTAACGGCAGTTGCATGGAGGGGAGAAGGACAGGCGTTGGCAGGTATATGGCAAATATCCTCTCTATATGGGTAAAGAGGTTTCCCGGGCATAAGTATAATGTGCTCTTTAGAAGAGAGATTCCGGCGGACGCTTTTCTCTCGTCTTCAAACGTTGAGCCTGTGCTTGTGCCCTGCCCGAAAAGTCTGAATATAAGCGTTGTGTGGGAGAACGTTTATCTTCCTTCCGCCGTGGCCAGGCTTGGCGGTCAAGACCTCTTTTTTTCTCCTTCGTACACTCTGCCGCTGCGTAAGGTTGGGGGCGCAAACGTAGTTACTATCTTTGACATTTCGTATATATCGCACCCGGACTGGTATCCGTTAAAGGAGCGCATTATGTACAGGATGATAACAGGGGCTACTGTGAGAAAAGCCGATATTATTCTTACAGGTTCTAAAAGTTCAAAAAAAGAGATACTCAGGTTTTACGATACGGACAAGAGCAAGATTCACGTGACTTACCTTTCGGTGGACCCGGTGTTCGGACAGGTGGACGGACTTGAGGGTCTGGATATATCGGCTAAACACGGCCTGAAAGGTACGGTTGTGCTTTACGTTGGGTTGATAGCGAACAGAAGAAATGTACCTACCCTGATAGAGGCTTTTTCACTGAGTTCTGGAAGTAAGGGTAGCGACGCGACGCTTGTTATTGTTGGAAAAAACCTTTCGTTTCCGTATATTGATATTATGGAGACGGCGGAAAAATTCTCAGTAGCCGGTAAGGTGCGGTGGTTGCAATATATAGACGACAAAGAGCTGCTTGCTCTTTACGACAGAGCGGATCTTTTTATATATCCGTCTCTGTATGAGGGGTTTGGCATACCTCCGCTTGAGGCTATGTACGTGGGCACGCCGGTAATTACAAGCAATATGTCGTCTTTGCCGGAGGTTGTAGGAGACGCTGCTATCTTGTTGAACGACCCTACCGACCCGGTCGAGATGGCCGAAGCGATAGACAGGGTGGTTGGCAGTAAAGAGCTGAGTTTAGAGATGGTGAGTAAAGGTAAGGAGAGGGCGGCCTCTTTTTCATGGCAGAGGTGTGCCGTTGAAACAATGAACCTCTTTGAGGGAATAGGAAAGTAGAAACGTTTAATGTCAAAATGGGAAGACGCGCAAAAACTTGAGCCGATTCACTGGCTTGAAAAAAAAGAAGATATAACCGATACCGAATACAGGAAGAAGATAGAGCAGAGGTCGTTACTTTTACAGAGGCTGCTCTCCAGCTATATTGATTGCAGCAACCCCGGCCTGACAGTGCTTGAGATAGGCGGAGGCGCAACACAGCTGATAGATTTTTTTCCGTCAAGGAACAGGCACGCCGTAGACCCGTTGGCTGATATGTACACCACCGAGTTTGCGGACGTGCTTAATCAGGATGTGATATGGAAGCAGGCAAAGGCCGAAGAGCTCGGTTACGAAGACGATACCTTTGATATAGTAATAGCTCGTAACGTTCTTGACCATGTAGAGTCTCTTGAGACGGTTTTATCGGAAATTAGACGGGTGGTTAAGAAAGACGGGATAGTTTACGTAGGGCTTAATGTTTTTTCCGGCCCGCTTTACCTGTACCGGTATATCCATAAGGACAAGGAGCATCCGTACACTTTTTCTCACGCTTCTATAAACAGGGCGCTGCTGCGCGGTGGTTTCGGTATGCTTGAGGTGGTGCGGGACTCTGCACTGCAGATGACTCATTTTACAGAACTTGAATCGCAGGCCTTTGTTAAAAAGCTGCTTCGGAGCATCTTTCTCGGTCTCAACTGTTACCATTTCAGCGAGTTCGTTCTAAGTAAAGGCAGCCGTTAAAGAGGTGTCTGCGTGATGGCTATAATATTGCTCCTTGCCGTTGTAGTTCTGGCGGTTCTTCTAACCGTGTCTCGTCCGGTGTACGGACTCGTCACCGGTATGCTGTTGATGTATAATCCCGTGTACAGCTTTCTGGTAATAAATATGCAAGGCTTTGAAGAGGCAAAGATCAGGGTAGGTTTCAGCCTGCTTACTATGGGTATCGTGCTTAACGCTTTACTGTTTCATAAATGCGTAAAGCCCGCAGGCGCGCGACGTTTCAAAACACCCGTAGACAAGGCACTGCTTTTACTCATACCGTTTTTGCTCTTCTCTTCTGTTTTGGGCGTTATTCTCGGGCATCCGGTTAACGAGGTGTTGGCGGCTCTATTCCCGTTTGTGGAAGGTTTATTCTTTTTCTTTGTTACCGGTTATATTTTAAAAGATCGCAATCAGGTGCGGCTGCTCTATATACTTTTGTCGATATGGATTTTCGTAAACTTTCTTCCGGCAATCCTTTTATACCTTAAGTTCGGGTCGATTTATTTTTTCAAGCTCAGGTACGGCACCGTTCTTCTTGGCAGGTTGACCGATTTTATGGTTGCGTTGCTCTGCCCGATGCTCTTTGCGTACTTTATCCATTCAGAGAAAAATATTGAAAAGAAGGTGTTGCTGACGCTTCTTCTGCTCGGGTTGCTTATTACCGTGCTCGGTTCTTACAGAAGTATTTGGCTCGGCGTTGCGGTCTCTTTTATCTATATAGCGCCTTCGAGAAAGTATTATAATCTAAATTTTAAAAAGGTATTGAGCATGGCTGTGGTTCTTCTGCTGGTTCTGTCTGCCGTAGGCTACATGTGGAGGAGTGATGTGTTCGAGAATATGAGCCTGGTGAGCATAATCACCAACAGGTTGAGCGTGGAGAGCCTGCACGAGGGGTCGTCGTATGCGGGCAGGCTGAGCACATACTACACTATTTTCAGAGACTCGTTCGATTTTCCATACCTGCTGGTAGGGCACGGTTTCGGCAGCGAGTTTGAAGTGGGCAGTTATACGGCGGCAAAGCAGATGCAGATATCGAGCGCGCCAAACTTCTTTCTGAATGTGCTTTACGAGACAGGTTTTATCTCCGCATCTTTTATTTTCGGTATCGGCGTTTATGTGCTGTCGCAGATTAGAAGAGTTTATAAAAACGCGTTATCTACCGAGACAAAAAGAGCGAGTCTTGCGCTCATCGGAGGGGTGATATCCATAGGGCTCGTCTTTACAATGTTCCCGGCATTTCTTCATTTTCCTATAATACCTCTCGTCAGTATCTTTATGGCCCTTACTTTCTTTTTGGATTCTACTGACAAAATACGCAGTAATTGACCGACTTTACTCATGAAACCTTTACCTGACGTTTCTATAATAGTAGTAAGCTACAATGTGAGGAAGCTTCTGCTTGAGTGTATCGGTTCGATAAAAAAGAGCGTAAAGGGAGTGAGTTACGAGATTATAGTTGTATACAACGCCTCAAAAGATTCAACGGTAGATGCTTTAAAAAAGACGTATCCAGATATTTCCATAATAGCGAACAGGGATAACAGGGGTTTCGCCAGGGCGAATAATCAGGGTGCGGCCTTAAGTCGCGGGCGTTATCTGCTGCTGCTCAACCCCGATACGCTGCTAACGGAAGACCCCGTTTCTCAGGCGATAGCCTTTATGGAAAAGAGAGCCGAGGCCGGTGCTCTTAGTTACATGCTTCTTAATTCCGACGGTTCGGTACAGAGCACAACTCATCTGCTGCCAAACCTTAAGACGGAGTTCTACCATTTTTTCGGCCTTAAAAGGCTATTGAGGTTCTCTTTTTTAAGGCCGGTTATAAAGGCTGTAGCAAGGGTGGTAGACAGGCAGGCCGCCTCTTATATAGAGTCGTACGATAGTGTGGAGTTCGAAAAAGAGGTTGAGATAATTCCCGGCGCTTTTATGTTTTTAAGAAGAGAGGCGATGGCGGGGGTTGGGCTTTTTGATGAAGGCTTCTTTCTGTATTCCGAAGATATCGACCTCTGCAAGCGTATTGGCGAAGCCGGCTGGAAGATTTTTCTGCTTCCCTCCACACCTGTAATCCATTACGAGGGGCAGAGCCTTAAGCCGGCTTTCGGTAAAATCTCTCCAGAGCGGTACAGGGGTGAGTTCTATTATTTTAAAAAGCATCACGGTTATTTAACGCTTGTGGCGCTTCGTGCTATGCTTATTATTTCTCTTTCGGGCAAGGCGGCTTACGGGTTGATACGGCTGCCTTTCAGGCGCTCTGAGTACAGGAGCTTTATGGAGCAGTTGAACTCTTATAAAGAGACGGTGGTTGCGTCATTCAGGGTTTAGGTTATCATAAAGCCTGAATGACCGGTAAAGAACGGTATACTCTTTTCGAGGAATTATACAATGTTTTACCTCTTTATTTTATGGATAGTAAGCCTTGGTGTCGTGCTCTACGTCTATGGCGGTTATTTAGGGCTACTTCTGCTTTTGAAAAAAGCAGTATCTTTGAAAACCGAACCTCGTGCAGCCGGTTCGTCGAGTGCGTCTTCCGGGGGGGCCGCCCGGAGTATTACGGTTATAGTGGCGGCGCATAATGAGGGAAAAAAAATATCGGCACGTATAAAGAATATTTTCGAATCTGATTATTCCGGGCCTATAGAGGTGCTTGTAGTCTCTGACGGCTCTACGGACGATACGGTTAAAACGGCCTCTGCCTTTACCTGTTCCGGGCACGATGTACGGGTTTTAGAGGTTGTGCCGCAGAAAGGCCGCGCCAATGCGCACAATCTCGGGGCTTCGGAGGCTAAGGGAGAGATTCTTGTTTTTACCGATGCCGAGACAGTGTTCGAGAGCGATTTTCTCCGTAATATAGTCGAAAATTACAATGACCCGGCAACAGGGCTTGTAAGCGGAGAGCTTGGCTGGGTGGGAGTTGGGGATACATCCGTGAGCGCCTCTATGGGCTTTTACTGGAGGTACGAGCTGGCGCTGAGGCGTGTAGAGAGTGTTTTGGGTATTCTGGCCGTTGGCACAGGGGCGTGTATCTCCGTTAGGTCGTCACTGTACAAGCCTATTGCCTTAACGGAAGATATTGATTGCGTGCTTCCGCTTGAGGTTGTGTCGCGGGGTTTCAGGGTTCTTTCCGACCCGAACGCCAGGGCAACCGATATTGTCACCAAATCGGTAACCGGAGAGATTAAGGCACGCACAAGAATGGTGGCGCTCGACGTAGTCGGTTTTTTACGGCGCACGCAACTGTTGAATCCGTTTAAGTACCCCGGTATATCTTTTAGCATCGTTTCGCATAAACTTCTCAGGTGGTTAAGTCCGTTTTTTATAGTTGCCAACCTGCTGTCGAGTTGGGCGTTGTCGTACCATTCCGGTGGTTTTGCTCTCTTCTGGTATTTGCAGGTCCTACTCGTTCTTCTTGGTGTTCTCGGTTTTGGTTTAGAGGTAACCGGTAGAAGATTATTTCCAGCATCCCAGATTTTTAGTTTTATTGTTGCTAATGTTGGTTTCGTTCTTGGCCTGTTTACGGCTCTTAGAGGTGTAAGAATCTCTAAATATTCGAGTGCCGAGAGTATAGAGTAGCTACGGTGCCGACCGTACCTATGGTTATTAGTGTAGGCTGGTTGGAATAATAGAGGGTATTTTAATGCAAAGCCTTATGGAGGTGCCTTTTCACAGGGCGCACATTACCGATGAAGAGATAAACGAGGTAGTTGACACACTTCGCTCGGGGTGGCTTACTATGGGCCCCAAGACATTGAAGTTCGAGCAGGAGCTTAAAGAGTATCTCGGTGTCGGGCACGTTGTATCCATGAACTCATGTACCTCCGCGCTGCACCTTGCGTTAAGGGCGCTTGGCGTTGGCAGGGGAGATGAGGTAATAGTGCCCGATATTACCTTTACCGCGACTGCGGAGGCGGTCTGTTATACAGGCGCTACTCCGGTTATAGTAGATGTTGAGGAGACGACAGGGAATATAGACCCCGAGGCTGTAGAGCGAGCCATTACTCCGCGTACCAGGGTTATTATTCCTGTCCATTACGCCGGACAGCCGTGCGACATGGACGAGTTGCGCTCTTTAGCCTCGCCAAAATCGATCTACCTGGTCGAGGATGCCGCGCACAGCCTGCCGGCCTGGTACAAGGGCGCTCCGGTAGGCGGCATAGGGGACATTACCTGTTTCAGTTTTTATGCCACTAAAACGCTCTCTACCGGAGAGGGCGGAATGGCCGTTACCTCTTGTGACGAGTGGGCACGGAGCATGAAGACGGCGCGGTTGCACGGAATATCGCGTGACGCGTGTAACAGGTATTCGAAAGAGGGGGCCTGGTTCTACGAAGTGGTTGAGCTTGGGTATAAGTATAATATGACGGATATTCAGGCGTCGCTCGGGCTTGTGCAGCTAAAAAAGCTTGAATGGATGTGGCGGCAAAGAATGGATATAGCGCAAAGATATTGTGAAGCGTTTATGGGTATATCTGATATAATGACCACACCTGTGGTTAAGCCGGACAGGATTTCGTCCTGGCATCTGTACGTCGTACGCCTTAAAACCGTTGCGTTTAGTATAGATAGGGCGGCTATAATGGAAGAGTTGAAGCTTGCCGGAGTTTCGACCAGCGTGCATTTCATTCCGCTCCACAAGCACCCCTTTTATAAAAAGACCTTTGGCGTTGGCGATGAAGATTTTCCGGTAGCGGATAGAATGTTCGAAACGATTATAAGCCTTCCGCTATATCCGGGTATGACCGACGCAGAGGTAGGTTTTGTT
>JAJRYL010000339.1 GCA_024275855.1 Deltaproteobacteria bacterium | reverse complement strand
AGTATGCGCTTATTTTAAGACCTCTTTAGACCTTTTACCTTTATGTCTGCGCTCTTGACCCCGCGCCACTCGTTAACCCCGGTTGAGAAAGCGACCGAATAACCGGTGCCGGATAACGGCAGTTTTTCGGCCATATTAAAACCTATGGCCTTGCGCTCTTCTCCGTTCTGAGAGAGAAAGAGCCTCAGGTGCCTGCTTTTAAGAACCTCGGTGCGGTCTATGGAGACCCCTTTCAGGCACAAGAGCGGCTCTCTGTTCGCCATGCCAAACGGTGCGAGCCGCTCGACCTCGGCCGCGAAACCGAGGTCAATATCGCCAAGCTCAACTGCGGCGTCGAGTTCAAGCTCGCCGATAAGGTCGTCGTCTGTAAGGGTAGCGTTGAAGTGCTCTGTAAAGGCCGCTTTAAAGGCCCCTATATTCTCAACGTCAACCGTAAGCCCGGCAGCGGCCCGGTGGCCGCCGAAGCGGATAAGCAGAGCGGAGCAGACCCCGAGCGCCGCGACAACATCGACGGACTTTATAGACCGCACGGAGCCTTTGCCGATTCCATTACCTACCGCTATCATAACCACCGGACGGTTGTACCGCTCTACAAGCCTTGAAGCGACTATGCCTATTACCCCCGGATGCCACTTTTCGCTGTAGAGCACAATAGCGCGCTCTTTTTTTCCTTCGCTCTCCACCATCTCTATCGCTTCCGCGAGTATAACGGCCTCAAGCTCCCTGCGCGAGGCGTTCTCGCTCTCAAGCCTTGCGGCAAGCTGCTCAGCCTCTTCTATATCTCCGGTAATAAGCAGCCTGTAAGCTATAGTAGCGCTCGCCACACGCCCTGCCGCGTTTATCCTCGGCCCGATCTTAAAACCGATATCGCGCGAGTCAACGGCAGAGGGCTTAATGCCTGCGGACTCCATTAACGCCTTCAACCCCGGCCTGTTGCCACGGGCCAACACCTTGAGGCCGAGACTCACCAGAAGACGGTTCTCTTCGACAAGCGGAACCATATCGGCAACAGTACCGACGGCCACAAGGTCTAAGTACTGCATCAGGTTCGGCTCGTTGCGGGACTCGAAAAAACCGGCCTCCCGTAATCGCGCGCGAAGAGCGATGACGAGGTTAAAGGCCACGCCGACCCCGCATAAGCCCTTAAATGGAAAGGCGCAGCCCCGCTGCTTGGGGTTTATAGTGGCCAACGCGCCGCCGGGCGCGCCGCCGGGCAGTTCGTGGTGGTCTGTAATTATTACGTCTACTCCAAGCTCTTTGGCGTACGCTACCTCTTTGTGATTTGTAGAACCGCAGTCCGCCGTTATTATAATTGTAGCGCATTTACCGGCAAGCTCTTTTATAGCCCCGGTATTGAGGCCGTACCCCTCCGTTACTCTGTCCGGTATGTGGCAAAGGGGGTTTACGCCAAGCTCATTAAAAAAGAGCGTCATCAACCAGACCGAGGTCGTACCGTCTACGTCGTAATCTCCGTAAAGGGCTATACGCTCTTTTGAATCCACACCCGCGCCGACCTCAGAGGTAACAGCCGCCGCGAGACGCGTAACCGCTTTGTCCATTCCAAGCAGCAGAAAAGGGTCGTGAAGCTCTTTTATGTTCGGGGTAAGAAATGACGAGGCAGAGTCCGTATCGAGATGGCCTCTTTGAATAAGCAGCTTCGCGGTCAGGGGCTGTACCGAGAGAGAGCGGCAGAACTCTTCAACAAGCTCCGGGTTCTCAATAGCGGGTCGAATCTTCCAGCGTTTATCTGTCATATCAACTCATTCTATTTTTTACCGGTATTGGCGCGAGATTAAAATAAAGATAGAGAAACAGGGCTGCGCCGGATGTCAGAAGAGGTTTTTTAAAAAGATCGATACCTTTTCGGTATCCAAACTCTCTTCGAGAAGCGGCAGTATCGCCGACCTTTCGGCGCGCCCGGAAGCCTCTTTTTTTAAAACCGAGACAAATGAGTGTACTATGTCGCTATCGAACTGAGTAGAGGTATGTTTTTTCAGCTCGTACATCGCGTTCTCGAATGTCATACGGCGGCGGTACGGGCGGT
>JAJRYL010000338.1 GCA_024275855.1 Deltaproteobacteria bacterium | reverse complement strand
CGCAGCGTGTCCATAGGCTGCCAGAAACCGAGGTGCTTAAAGGCAGATAACCTGCCCTCCTTCGCAAGCGTAGATAACGGCTCTCTTTCCCAGGAGGTAGAGTCTCCGTCTATATACTCTAAAACCTCCGGTTCGAGAACGAAGAAACCGCCGTTGATCCATGCCCCTTCATCCTCCGGTTTTTCCATGAAATGAGATATCTTGTTCTCATCTTTGTGAAGGTCGAATACACCGAACCTGCCTGCCGGTTGAACGGCGGTAAGCGTGGCGAGCCTTTTTTCTTTGTTGTGGAATTTGATGAGTTCGCTTATATTTACATCGCTTACCCCGTCGCCGTATGTAAGGCAGAAGGTCTCGTTGCCGATGTACTTCTTAACCCTGCGAAGCCTTCCCCCGGTCATCGTTTTTTCACCCGTGTCGATAAGGGTTACCTTCCACGGTTCAACGTTGTTTTGATGTATTTCCAGACCGTTGTTTTTAATGTCAAAGGTTATATCGGCATTTAAAAGAAAGTAGTTGGCGAAGTAGTCTTTGATCATATGCGCTTTATATCCGCAGCAGATTATAAAATCATTAATGCCATGAGAGCTGTAGATCTTCATAATATGCCATAGAATCGGTTTGCCGCCTATTTCTACCATAGGTTTCGGTCTAACAGCGCTCTCTTCGCTTATGCGTGTGCCGTAACCGCCGGCTAAAATAATAGCTTTCATTGAATACCCCGTATCTTATCTTATTGAAATAAAGTTACCTGATTAGGCGTTAATCGTTAGACGCCATTTTCTTGTAGTACTTACGCATGAGTACTCTTTTTACCGTTCCGTAGATTGAACGGGCCTTTTCTTTTATGGATATAGTAGTCCAGTTTTTAAATAGATACGACTCGCTGTATTTCGGAACAGGAATACGAAACAATTTCATCGCGAAGAGCCGTCCCCATATCGACCCTCTTTTTGCGAGCAGGTTTTTTTGCGAAGCTTTAAGTATCTTCGGGTCTGCCGGTTTAAGGGTCGCATAACCTTCATCCATAACGGCACGAATAATCTTGCGTCCAAGTTCGGTTCTTACAAGCACGAGCGAATACCCGGCCTCGTTATCTTCAATCTCGCGGTACCACGGGTCTCCGCAGGAAATGTCCGCGTGTTCGCTTGTTCCGTCGGGGCAGAGGTAGCACCTTACGGGTCTGAATTTTTGCAGAAAACCCCATGATTCGCTGTAGGTCATCTTATCGGTTGGAACAGCATCACCCTTAAGACGTACCGACGTCATACCCGGCCAGCCCCTTCCCCTGTATCTGAATTCAGTCAGTTTTGACGGTTCTACCCCGAACCTTTTTAATAGTTCGAGCGTACCGTGGCTCGACGGGGTTCCGGCGCAGAATATTCCGATGGCGACTCCTGTTTTTTCTTTCAGCGCCGGGCGCAGTGTTTGGGCCTTGCGCAGTCCGGCTACGTCGCACGGTTTGCCGATAAAGACGCAAGGCGAGGGGGCCGACTCAATCCTTCCGAGCCCGTCGCACGGTGAGGCGGGTGAGTACCTTGAGCCGCTATTAGTCAGAAGATCTGTACGGTTTTTGCTCAAAACCGTTCTGTTTTTCCACGAAACATCGGGGTCGGCGCCGGTATGGAGAACAGCGTGCATGCCGCCTTTTTCAAGGCAGTAGAGGCCTATTGCGCTGGCAAGTCCGCCGGACGAGCCGTCTTTGCGTATAGCGTTGTCAGAGGCGTAACCCTCCCATACCTCAAGAACAGGGCCCCATTCCTCGCGAAGGTTCTCTATTATTCCTGTACCGCTTTGTTGAAAATCGGGATATTCGGTGCCCGGGCAGACATTTACACAGTCGCGGCAATCGACGCAT
>JAJRYL010000337.1 GCA_024275855.1 Deltaproteobacteria bacterium | reverse complement strand
TGCCGGGCAAACGTACGGGCGAAGGCCGGGCTGATATCTATAGAGGTTACATAATCGGCATTTTCCCCCCAGCGTCCGTACTCAGAGGTATAATAACCGACGGAATCCGCGTACAAGGCCATATCCATGAACTCGGCAAAGCTAACAGGGCCGTTCTTCTTAATAGAACCGGCAATCTTAAGCCCCGCCCCGGTCTGTTGCTCTGCGGGAGCAAGGGAAACAGGCGCGCTATCTTTACCTTCTATACCGTTAATCTTCATTTCCATTACTCAAAGACGTATTTATACTTCAAAAAAAGCGCTCTTCGGGGCGTAACATTCGGGGCAGACATCGGGCGGCTCCGGCCCCTCGTGAATATAACCACACTCGATGCACTGCCACTTTTTGTTGCTGTTGTCAGTCATAATTCCCCTCGAATTTTAACAGTTAAGTGAATGAGCCAATATTTTACAGACTTTACAGTAGTCGTGCAACAGAAAATTGAGCCGTTAAAAGGTTATCAGGCGGAGCCTATTATTTTATCGCCTCGAAACCTCTATAGTCCTGTGTCGCCACTTTAATAATCAGCAAATAAAAGGCTACCGGATTACGGGGCGCATGACAACACCGAGATCGGGGTCTACTACTACAAGGCTGTTTATCGGCACACATGTCCAGTCCGAGTTTATACCGAGCGGTTCCGAGGCTATGACAACCGCCCTTGTATGCCTGTCCGGTTCAAAACGGTGGTAAAGCCCGTCTACGCAGGTAAAGCTCGACCCGGTATGCACATAAAGGGTATTGGGTCTTTTAGAGCCGCCGCTAACGTAGCGCGAGACAACGGCGCACCTGCCGTCCGTGACCGCAAGGTTCAAAAACGACGGGTCTTCGACCCCGGCGGCAGTTACAATAGAGTCTACCTCTTTTATCGTCGCGCTCATAGCGCGCGCAAGGGCCTCGTGCCTCGTAAGCGCCCCGTCCTGCTTAGAGTAATGGTCGAGAAAGAGCGCGAAGACGTGTTCGGAGTCGGTTGAGCCGCAGACAGAGTCGAAGGCGTAATCGGACATACGCTCAAGTATCGCGCGCCGTACCCGCGAAAAACCCCCGACCTTGCCGTTATGCATAAAGGAGAGGCTGCCCTTGACAAAGGGGTGGCAGTTGAGCTGAATTACCGGCAGCCCCGGAGACGCGGCGCGAACGTGCGCCAGTATGCAGCGGCTTTTTGTTACACGCGCGAGGCTTATAAGGTTCTGGTTGTTCCAGGCCGGGGTAACGGCCCTGAAAAGCCCCGGTTCATCGCTAAGGCCGGTCGCGTACCACGCAAGGCCGAAACCGTCTCCGTTTAGCGGCTCCTCACCCTCTTTACTGTTATACGACTGGTGAATTATCGAATTAGTCGGTTCGGTCACCAGAGAGCTTATCGATATCTCGGTTCCGAGGTAGAGCACAAAGCGGCAGATAACGAACCCTCCATTCAAATTTAATACAGACCGGTTGCCGTAAAGACGCTACGCAGCGGGTAACTCTTTACAATATTAAATAAAGTAGAATATATATTAAATTTACACCCCGAAACGGTAAGAGTCAAGAAGGCTGAACCATTGCAGCGCGATGTTTGGTATAAAGATGCGGCGGCGCAAAGAGAAGCGGAGCGATCTAT
>JAJRYL010000336.1 GCA_024275855.1 Deltaproteobacteria bacterium | reverse complement strand
GCATGCCGCTATTATTGGCGGGAGCGGAGATGTGCTTGTGCTCGATATGGGCGAGCCTGTAAAGATAGTAGACCTTGCGAGAAGAATGATAAGCCTTTATGGTTACAAGCCGGGGTTTGATATGGAAATTAAGTTTACCGGTTTGCGCCCCGGCGAGAAGCTGCACGAAGTACTCTTTAATGACAGCGAAAAAATGACCAAGACCTCTCACCAGAAGATAATGCTTGTTAAGGGATCGGCGGGTTCCTGTGCGCCGGAGGTTGTAACGTCCGGAAAGTGTCCAGAACCGGATGAACCTGTTTATAATGAATTTGAGGTTAGCGGCAGTGCCGTGGGGGTTAGTGTTGATCCGTAAGCGGCACTTAAGGCTCGAATCCGTTGCGCTCCTCTTAACATGCGCCTACTTATTTGTGCTTCTGCTTCCAGGGGTTGCTACTATACGGGAGGCAACCCTATTTATAGCTATAGTTATTATGGTCTATGTGGAGGTGAAGTCAAAGAGGTGGAAATGGCCGCCCCTTACTGTGCTGTTCTTCTTTTGGCTGGCCGTCTCTCTGCTCTCTCTTTTTGCAAGTCGCGATATATTGCACTCTCTTGCCGAGATAAAAAAAGATGTGCTATACCCCATTATGGCATTCTGGCTGCTTTATAGCGTAACTAAAGGAAAGAGGGAGTTAAGCTATTTAAGCGCCGGTTTTTTCCTCTCTATTTTTTGTATTCTTGTTGCAAGCTATATAAGCTATTACTACCTTGGGTTAAGGTACGAAACACTGCACTCCAGGGGATACCTTTTCGGCTCTAAGAGTTACTACGTCTTTATGCTTCTTGCCGTAACCTCGCTTGCCGTACTCTTTGTAATGCCCGGTACAAAGAGTACTGTTTTCAGGTTCTGTTGCGCTCTTCTTATACCCGTTAGCATATTTGCAACCTACTTCGCCCGCCTCAGGAGCGGTTATCTCGCAATTGTGGCGGCTGTGTCTGTTTATCTTGTATATACCAATTTTATAAGAAAAAGTATTAAAAGAAAGGCTCTTCTGCTCTCTTGCATGGTACTGGTGGCGTTTCTTGTTCCGGGTATGATAACGCACAGGAACTTTTTTTTGAGTTTAAACACAGACAGCCTCGGCAGCGCAATCAAGAGCTTGAGGCATGAGGAAAGGTTAGTTATCTGGAATAAGGCGGTAAGTGAAATATCGCGCAAGCCGATTCTTGGAAATGGTTTCGGTTATGACGAGGTAAATGTTGTTCTGGAAAAGAAGTTAATAGACTATCCGGAGGTACCGTCTTACACGCTTGACGCACACAATCTTTTTCTAAACTATGGACTTATGACAGGCGTTGGCGGCACTATAGTGCTTTTTGCGCTCTTTGGCAGGGTATACTGGCTGCTTCATAAAAAGGCGGTCCTGTTTCTCGGTACCGACCTGTTTAGATTTAACGTAGTTCTTTCCGGGCTTCTTGTGCTTACTGTTTTTGTTACTATAAATATGACTTCAGATATTATGACGCGCCATACAGGGCAGCTGTTCTGGGCTTTTATGGGTCTTTTTTTTGGTGCTGTGCGCGACCCAGTTTAGTGCCGCTTTTATTGCGCTTATTTTGTTTTGGGCTTTGGTCTATTTCTAAGACCGGTTTAAATAGATAGAGAAATTTTGAAGCCCGAAGGCCGTATGGCCTTCGGGCTTCAAAATGTCCGGCTTTTACCGGCTTTAAGAAGAGGACGTTTAGAACTGTGGAGACTGAATAAGCGTTACAAGAGCGGACTTGCTTGCGGATGGAATTGCGGTACTTCCGTCGCTGGTGCCCGTTATGTTGCCGGCAAGTGAAGTCATGGCCGTGGCAAAGCTTTTTTCCAAAGCCGCCTGCGCCGTCATGTCCGCCCCGGCGCTGCTTTGATCGTTCCAGCGTTTAAACTCAAGTATCATAACGTCTTCCTGAAGACCAAGAAGGGTTGCGTAAGAGGCCGGCACTCCGTCTCCGACGAAGTCTGAACGTCCGGCGGTCCATGTGGCGGACGCGCCCTGGCAGCTTGCTTTGTCTGTGAAGGACAGGTTAGAGCAGGTACCGAGCCATGTCATGGCTGAAGGAATCGCCGTGGTGTCGCGTGTGTAGCTGAGCCCGCCGGTGTTGCCTACAATAGTAGATATCCAGTCGGTCGGTATTACCATCGTTATACTCCAGTTGCTTGGGCTTCCGCCGGACTTGTAGATCTGAAAACTGCTTTTTGTTAACCCGGTCGCAGAGCCGAGCGCGGTATCTATATTGGCGATCATAGTGGTTAAACGTGCGTCGGTAGCCGCTGTCGAAGTCATAAACGTATTGAAGGCCGTATTCATACTGCTTGACAGAGCTGTTTCAGCGGTGGATATATCGGTGTTTGTCTCGGTTCCGGTAAAGACCTGCTCAAAGATCTTGAAGGCGGCTACCATTGAAGAAGCGAGTGTACTTGCCGCGCTCTGGTACTGGGTAACATCAGCACCTGAGGCGCCAAGCGAGGTTAACGCCGCAGTGTACTTCTCTACGGATTTTTCCGCTTTTAATTTTTGAATGCCTCCGCCTACGGTCGAGTTTATCATCTGCGCGGTAGCGGAGGTTATGCTGCCGCCGGTAGCAGCGGTAATCAGCGGCACGGCAATAGCGCCCATAGCGTTAAAGGCTTCGAGTACTTTGTCCTGTGGAAAACCCGCCTCTGTTGCGGACGTAACAAGTATCTTTAATAAAAGCGCAGCAGCCTCGCCACGTTTGTCAAGCTCCGCGCTCGCGGTTGCCGACTCTATAGAGTCTTTATAAAGTTTAGAGTAACCGGTGGTCTCGTTTGCAAGGGCCGTTACTATGGCGGAGCGGTAGGTAGCCATCTGGGCCGTAGTTACACCGTTATTTGAAAGGTAGTCGGTATAGCCGTTTGTACCGCTTATGCCCTGATAGCAGATATTTGCTATGGTGGAAAGTTCATAGGCGGTTATACCGTCTGAACGGACAATGGTGAAACCGAAGACCGCAAGTATTGGGTCGTCTGTGCCGGCCGTTGAGAGTGCGCTCAAAAGCGCGTCGGTCTGTTTTTCCGTAAGCCCTGAAACGCCAAGCGGCAAGGTGCCTCCGGGAGACGGACACGGAACAAGCGATTTGCGTACCGTAGTCCCGCCGCTGTCTTTTATGTTGATGACCATAAAGTTGCAGTTATCAGTGGTTGGTACGCCGCTAAGGCTGAACGCAATCTTCAGGTTCGAGTCAGCGACGGCTGTTGTTGTGAGAGACGTGCTTACAAGAGCCCCTGAAGAGCTTATTGTATCAATTGTGACGGTATAAGTTTCTCCGCTTACAAGGGCTGCCGCACGCGCCTGAGGCACGGCTGCTATAGTAAATGCCACTAAGAAAAGAAGTGTTATCAGTGCTTGTGAAATCTGCTTTATTGGCCTGTACATGATAGTGTCTCCCCGCATACAAAAACATTTTCTTAGAGGTTATTTGCCGCTGCCGCTCAGGCTGCCGTTTTGTCCGCCGTCGGTGGCTCCGCATCCTGCGAGCGGTATGGCAACACATGTTAAAAAAAGGATCAAAAAAATAATTCTTCTCATCTGTTCCTCCTGACTTTAAATATCTTTAAAAGACTGTCGGTTTGTATTTTATAAGTTCTATGATGGACAGTTCTATTACATTACGTAAATTGAACTGTTCAGCGCAGCAACATAATTGTGTTGCTAAGCACAAGAAGGTGGACAATAGTTTTCTTGGTTGCCTGATATATAATAAATCGGGTTTTTTGTCAAAAAACTTGAACCTGTTTTTGTACTGCGGATAAAAAAGCATGGCAGGTCTATCTGTGGAAACTACAAACATTAATCCGGTTACGATATTGACTGTAGCGATTAAGGCGGCATAATCGGTATTCGTTCCGGTGTGACAAAGGGATGCGGTACTTTGGCAATGTTATTTTTGCACTTACTTATGGCTTTATAGAAGGGGTTTATAAAATATTTTTAAAGATGGGGCTGCATGGGTCGCAAAGGCTCTTTTCTCATGCGGCATTTTGAAGATTATATCGGAATAGGTATGAATGCAGTAAGTTACTTAATAAAAAAAAGGGACTGCGCCAATAGCCGTAGCCCACTCGCTCCGGCACATAAAAAAAGGCCGCAACAGACTGGATTGATTGATAAAACCAGAACATTGCGGCCCTTGAATATGGTGCCCAGAGACGGAATCGAACCGCCGACACGAGGATTTTCAGTCCTCTGCTCTACCGACTGAGCTACCTGGGCTTAGAACTTCTTTTTATAAGGTAAAGCGGGGAATATGTCAAGCCTTTTATGCTTGATATATTTTACCGAATCTTAATGCCTGTGCCGTATGCAGGTGTGTTTAATGGGTATCTCTCTATTATAAAAGGGTTATGCGGCCCGCACTTTTACTGTAACCGCAGCATTTCGCCTGAACGGTGCCGGGGATTATAAAGAGCCGTATCCGTAATAGAGTTTGTAATCAGCTATTATAGTATAGTATAAATAAGGTCTTCTTGAGAGTAGCGGCACATAAGGGTAGAATGGTTTCCGGTAAGTTTTCTCAGTATAGGAGTTAATACTTTGCCAACGGATGTGGTCGAGGTAAGAGAACCTGTTATGGTTGTCGACGACGACGAATTTGTTCGGGAGTCGACTTCGTTACTGTTAAAGAAGCACGGTTTCGACGTCTCCTCTTTTGCCGACGCGTCCGATGCCCTGCACCAGTTTATTAACGGCGACTTTAGCGCCGTACTTACCGATCTTAGAATGCCGGGTCTGTCGGGAATAGACCTGCTTAGCAAAATTCGTGATATTAATACGGAAGTGCCTGTAATTATAATGACGGCGTACGCTGATCTCGATTCAGCCGTCGGAGCCATTAAAAAAGGCGCCTTCGACTTTATCATGAAGCCGTACACGCCGGAGCATCTTGTGCACGCCCTGAATAAGGCCGTTAATTATAATCGTCTTGTTTTGATGGAAAAATCGTATAAACGGAGGCTTGAGGCCGACGTAAGCAGAAGAACGCAGGAGCTTACAGACGCGCTTAGTAAACTCAAGAGCCTTAGCAAAGAGGTGGCCGTACGGTTGACCGCTATTTCGGAGTTTAGAAATACGGATGTAGGGTCGCATGTTAACAGAATAGGGTTGTACAGCGCGAAGATAGCCCTTGAGCTTGGAATGGGTAGCGACTTTATAGAAGAGCTTACCTTTGCAAGTTCGATGCACGATATAGGTAAGGTGGGCATACCGGACCGTCTGTTATTAAAACCCGGGCCGCTGGTTACTAACGAGTTTGCCACTATGCGCACCCATTCCGAAATCGGGTTTAAGATGTTAAGCGGTTCGGAGTTTCCAAGCCTTCAGATGGCCGCGAGCATTGCGCTCAATCACCACGAAAGGTGGGACGGTTCCGGTTACCCCGGAGGGTTGAAAGGAGAGAGCATTCCGATCGAGGGACGTATAGTCATGCTCGCCGACCAGTACGACGCGCTGAGAAGTACGAGGTTTTATAAAAAACCGTTTGATCACGCCAGAGCGGTAGAGATAATAACGGAAGGGGACGGCAGAACCGTCCCGGAGCACTTTGACCCCAAGCTGCTTAAAATATTTAAAGAGCACCACCGTTCGTTCGACGAAATCTTTTCATCCAACCGGGACTGATCCCCGCCTTAGCGTTTTAAAAGCGTTCTCTTTTTTTTATTCTCCCAATTGCCTCTTCTACTGTCGTAATCGTAATAACGGTCTTTTGCCGCCACCTGCTCTTTTTTAGCCGCCGACCTTTCGGTCACTCTTCGCGGGCCTCCGGCCTTTGAGGTTAACGGCCTTGAAAAGCGTGTTGCCGTATCTATTCCGGCCGCCCTCAAGTACGCGGTGTAGCTTTTAAGCACCCGCTTGGTGTAGCGGCGTGTCTCCGTATACGGAATCGACTCTATGAATTCGTCTATGTTGAGGTTTCTAAGTTTTTTATCTTTAGCCCATTTCGCGGCCGCGTTCGGCCCCG
>JAJRYL010000335.1 GCA_024275855.1 Deltaproteobacteria bacterium | reverse complement strand
CATCCGAGAAGCTAATTCCGCACTTGGAATAAATAAGCTTTCTCAGTTGATCAAAGGCCTCAGGGCCGAGTTTAGGCTTGTTCTGTACACCTAATAATGTCATTCAGCCACCAATGTTTCTAATGCGCGTTCAACCGCCGCAGTTACATTAGGATCAGTATGTTCGAGCAGTTCCGTAAGTTCCTCTATAGCCTCGGTCGCTTCGAGCCTCTCAAGAGAGAAGGCCGCAGCAGCCTGCACGGGCGGTTCGTCATCTTTTAAACGTTCTATCAGTATAGGTATAGTGCCGTCGTGCGGGTTATCTCAGAGAATGGTAACGGCATTATACCTGACCCATATATTGCTGTCTTTCAACGCAAGCAGCAAAGCCGGCATGATAAGGGCTACAGGCCAACCGGAAAGCCCTTTGACAATAGTCAACCGTACGTCTTCGTCGGTATCGTTGAGACCGGTCATAAGGTCGTCGAACGAGTCCTCGTTGCCAAGGTTTGCAATAGACCTGTACGCCGCCTTTCTCACCTCGGCGACACTATCGGAGGCGGCATTTCTCAAACAGGCAAGCGAACCATCCTGTGTTAGCATACCGAGCCCTCTTGCGCCCATAATCCGCTGCGCTTCCCCGCCGTCGTCTATCATGGCGCAAAAACCGTCCTTTACGGCAACGCACGGAATCATGGAGAGCAGGTCTGTTATCTCTTCCATAACGTCACGGTACTTCTCGGTTTCAAGGTACTTTAATAACAACGGCACAGCGTCCTCGCCCTTTAACGACACATAAGCGCGCGCCGCGCACTTTCTTGAGTGCCCGTCGTTATGCTTCAAAAGAGTCTCTATTGCGGAGACCGTCTCTATGGTGCCTATGGACTCAAGGGCGCTCGCTACCACGCGCACCTCTTCTTTGCTCGCGCTCTCTATAAGCCCTTCGAGCAGCCCTATAGCCTCTTCTGACTTAAGAACGCCGAGGGCCTTGACGATAGGCACAAGATTTCTGTTGCCCTTCTTAACTTCGTTTATTAAAATATCGGGAAGTTTACCGTGGCCGACTATATTTACAATCGTATCCACAATCGGCGTCATCGTATCTTCATCTATCTCCGGCAGGGAGTCGGCAAAATCAAAGACTATTTTAAGCCCTTCGGGAAGACGTAAAATAGAGATTCCGCGAAGCCCCTGGAGCTTACTCGACCGGCTTGTACTGTTATCTACCGCCGATGAAAAGAGATTAAAAAAGACCTGCTTCAAGTCGGGGTCGGGTTTAAACGTAGACCCGGGCGCCATAGCCTTTTCCAAAAGCTCAAGTACGGCGCCGAGCGGTAAAAACTTCTTTGCCTCAAGCAGTCCCTGAACACGCGGCATAAGCGCTACTGCGTCTTCCGTTGACGCTATCTTTCCTACGGCGTCAAAAGCCGCCTCTTGCGTCAGACCGGTCTCCTGTTCTATGATTTCAAAAAGAGGCGCGAGCGCGGCCTTATCCTCGATAAGTCCGAGACCCTCGATGGCCGAAAACTTAACCCACTCTTCGGGGTCCTTAAGCGCAGTTAAAAGCAGTTCGAGCACACCCGGAGCGCTGCTCATTCCGAGACAGACCGCGACCGAAGCGCGCACGTTAGGGTTAGAGTGCTCAATAAGCGGCGCAATCCGTTTTACGGTAGGCTCGTCCATCGTCATCTGCGCGATAATGTCAACCGCGAACTTTACGACATCGTCATCAGGGTCTTTAAAAAGATCCATTATGATATCGATAACCTGAAGTCCGAGAAGCGCTAAAATCTCAATAGCGATATTGCGCTGTCCGGCATCGTCGAGACGCAGCAGCGGCACAACGGCCAACGCTACATCCGGCCCCCCTATACTGCACAACGCGCTTATGGCGGCTTCGCGCACGCCAAGGTCTTCGTCGTTAAGCAGCCTTACAAGGTCGTCCAGATACTTGGAGTCCTGCTTTTCGGCAATCGCCTCGCAACCGTCCCGGCGTTCAAACGATTCACCGGATCGCAACATTTCTTGTATTGATAGTTCGCTCATTTATCCCTCTATTCTGATTATCGGTAGCGGTACGATTCACTTGAATCATTTTACACTAATACTTAGATTTATTTTGAGCGTAGGGTTTAGGGTGCTGATAGAGCTGTTAAACGGAGGCGTATCTTTTAAAGCGGGCTTTAAGGCGGTGCATGGTTTGGCTATGAAGCTGACATACTCTGGACTCGGTAATGTCGAGAACCTTACCGATCTCCTTCAAAGTCAGTTCGTCAAAGTAGTACAAAGAGATTATAATCTTCTCTTTCTCGGGCAGTGTTTCTATAACCTCGACAACTCTTCTTTTAAGTTCGTTTATCTTTGCGACAAGGTGCGGGTCTTTGGCCGAGGGGTCTTTTATACATTCTAAAATATTCATTCCGTCGTCGTACTGCTTAAGCCCCATGTCCTCGAAACTAAGAACGCT
>JAJRYL010000334.1 GCA_024275855.1 Deltaproteobacteria bacterium | reverse complement strand
GTATTATAAAACCAGTTATAATCGTGGGTGGTATAACTACCGAAGTTCATAGTGGTGCTGCCGTAAAAGATGTTATTGTATGCGGTGCCGGAGCTGCCCGCATAGTGGAACATAACAGCTTTTACCTGATTGGTGCCGGACAGGTCTACAAAGGTATTGTTGTATACCAGGGTATTGGTAGTAGGGCCCGCAACCGACCCAGCTGTATGATTTGTTATAGTGCCGTTATCTATATTACCCGTCTGTCCGGCCAAAGGATAAGATGCCGAGAGGAGGAATATATTACCGTAAAATTTCCAGCCGTCCGCATTAGGAAGAAGAACGAAACCCGTTCCGTCTATATCTTTCCATGTATTGTAGCGAAGAACCCAGTTGTCTCCGTAAGAATGAGAGATCGATTCCGCATGTTCGGCGGCCTTCGACTCGTTATAGTAGAAGTAAGTATATTCGATAGTCATGTTGTTTACCAAACGAGTAAGTATGTTTGTTCTACCGGTATACCAGAGGTAACAGTACTGTATTAACCAGCCGGTATGATAACCCGAGGTTGACTGAACAATATATATATTGTCATTGCCGCCCCCGTTACCGTCAGGCCCGTTACCTTTGATCTCTATATGCCTCAACTTTATATAATTTACGGGAGAGGACTCTCCACCTTCATAAACTCCTTTTAAGCCGGGATGATCTATACGGAAGCCGTGTCCTGATTGTCCGCTGCCAACCTGTCCGTCAAGGTCATAGTAACCGGTTCTGAACCGTATTATTCCGTCACCGAAGAGACCGCTATTGAACACGGCTACACCGTCTCCATAGGTACTGCTCCAACCTGTAGACGTGCCGTGGTCCGACTCTATCGCTTTTTTGATATATATGTAGGTGGAACCGCTTTCGGCATCGTCAAAGCTGTAACCGGTATATATACCGTCGGCAATGTAGTAGGTGTCTCCTCTTGTCAGGTTGGCAGGCAATGCGTCCCACGCGTTCGTCCAGTCGCTTCCGTCCCCGGTGCCACCGTCGCGCACATAGTGGATTGCGGCAAAGCTGATATTAGGTATAGCTAAAAGTACAAGAAGAATCAGTATTTTTAGAGCTTTCATTTATGGCTCCTTTATAGGCCGTTATGTTCTTATGTAGAGACTAACAGGTAGTTCATTGTACCACAGTGACCGGTATCACAAAAGATGGTTTTTCTTTAAATAACCTGAGTAGCCGGGATAAGAACGCACAGCAAGCTCGGTCCGGTTATATTACTCGTTGTTTTGTTGAGTACTACTTCTACGAATACCCGTTAGAAGTGAGCGGTCTTTTCTTTACATCCGGGCGATCTTCTATAAGGCAGAAAGTAACCGTCGATATTAAGGCTAACAGAAGATACCATAAAACAACCATTTGATCGAAGTAAGTAACGGAAATAAAGGACGCTATATTGGTCAGCAAGGCAACGCCGAGCGACCATAGAAGTATTTTTATTTCAAAATGTTTGTCCTGTAGAAGATTGAGTGACCGCCCTATATCGCGGAAACAGTAAAATATTACCATAACGAATAGTATTACGCTAAAAAGCCCGCCATCTACGGCATACCGCACAAACTGGTTGGTAATATCTACCTGGGTCGGGTATGCCGGCAGAACGGTCAGATCCCAGTGGGCGGTGTACGTTGTGCCAAGCAGCCACCACTCGCTAAAATGGTTTACGGCTTCGTCAATAACCTTTGCGCGGTAGAAAGCGTGTCCGCTCGACCCGAGCAGGTTGGCAAACCGGTCAATAAGGAACCATACGTGAGCCTTCATGACAAACAGGTCGAGAAAAATCAGAGAGAGTAAGCCGCCCCATAAAAACGTTCGTATATGGTTTCTGAAAAACCACATGACAAACCCGATTATACCGGCGCTATATGCCATAGCCGGGCCGCTTGAACCGGAGAAGAAAACAATGAGAGTAGAGGCTACAAATCCGGTTAACGCCAGAATTTTACCTCGATTTTCCTGCCAGTAAAGACAGATAAACAGAGGCATGATCGTGGCGCCGAAAGTTCCCGCTAAAATAGAGTGGGAGAACGGCCCCTGGCACCGTATCTTTCCGTTGCGAATTCCGGTTAATTCAGGTACGCCGCCGAAGAAGGAGAATATATTTCTACCGGTTGAGTCCTCAAGCGCCATTAGCAGGGTTAGCGGTACGATTATAACGGCAATAATCTTTATCGACATATAGACATCATCAATATTGTAGATAATGGATCTGAAAAAGAAGTACATGCCTAAGGCATTGTACGCAAACCCCATGCGGTTAATAAACGAATCCATTGTACGGAATGAAAGTGTATGCGTTGTAATACTGACTACAACCCATAATATTATTAATTTATCTATTTTATTAATTTGAAGATTTTTGTGTTCAGAGCGCAGCAGGACTCTGATTAGTCCCATAGCTATAATCAGCCGCATCATTGAAAAATTTAGGCTCGCAACTACCACTTGCTGTCCAAGCGGGATATAACATGTTATTGCGAGAATAGGTATAAGCACAAAGCGACGAGGTAAGGCCATCGTCAACAGAGCCATAAAAAGGAATATAATAAGGCCGAGAGAACTGATATTTGTCATATTGTGTCCGTTGGTAGTATGCCGTGTCGTCTACCAACGCGCAAGAGAACCCGTAAGGGTCGTACCGTTGAGCAGCGCTGGCCTTACTTGCCGGTACCGTACTCCAGGTCTTTGCACCAATGCTCCAACCCTAAAGACCATCTGAGTATTTTATGCCATTTTTTTATAGCGTAGCGGATACTATCTTTTTTAGATGTAAATAGTAAAGGCGATAGAACAAGTAAAGCGGACAGGCGCACAATAGAGGCTAATGCGGTGGAGAGCTTATATAGCGAAGCGTATGTCTTTCCCTCTGTCTTTGAAAAAAAGATAGATCTCGATTCTTTCAGCAAGATATTGCTGAAATGATTCTCTTCTTTTTTGCTGCTGCTGCCTCCTCCATGATGAACAACCTTCGCTTCATCGATGTAGTACGCCAGGTAGCCTGCTTTGTTGACCATATAACATAGGTCGACATCTTCTGAGTACATGAAGTAATCTGTGCTGAACAGACCCACCTTCTTGAAGATGTCGCTCTTTATCATAAGGCAGGCACCCGATATGGCATCTATCCGTTGCGCTTTGCCGGAGCTGAAAAAAAGCGGTTTTAAACCCCACAACTTCGCCTTTGGAAAGACTCTTTTAAGAAGTTCTATATCGAGAAACTGATTTAAAATCGTAGGAAACGGTTGAATGCAGCTTGTCTGCAACGACATATCCGAATTTAATAACCTGCAACCTACCGCGCCTGCGTTTTTTAGAGTTGAGAGGCCGGTGTACATTGTATCTATAGCCGACCCGATGATTTCGGTATCAGGGTTTAAAAAAAGCAGTGTATCGCCGTTAGCGTACTTATAACCGAGGTTGTTTGATCCGGCGAAACCTATATTCTCTTTACTTTGAACGAATATAACATCCGGAAACCGAGTTTTAAGCATCTCCGCGCATCCGTCGAAAGAGGCGCTGTCTACTACAATTATCTCATATTCCGTACTGATCTGTCCATTTTGAATGCTCGCGATACACTCTTTGAGATACTCTACGGAGTTCCAGTTAACAATTATTATTGAAAGGTCAATTTTCATCTATTCGAGTCGAGTGCTTTGTTTTAGTTGTCTATAAACCTGTTGTGCCATAGCTCGAATGTTACAAGCAGGTATATATGCCTCATGTAATCTTCTTTGCCTTCGTTATGCAGCGTTGTTAACCTTTTAATATAATCTGCGTTAAAATACTTTCTTACAGCCGAATTGTCACCCAGGAGGCATTCGTCTATATACGACTTCATCTTTCCACGCATCCATTTATCAACCGGGTTTGCAAACCCTTTTTTCTTGATGTATACCATCTTTTTCGGCAGCCATTTTTCAGCGGCTTTTTTATGGAGATACTTTCCCTGCAACCCCTTAAGCTTGAGGTTCGAAGGCAGTGTCTCTATAAATTCAATCAACCTGTAGTCAAGAAAAGGGACTCTCGCCTCAATGGAGTTGGCCATCGAGGTCTTGTCTCCTACCATCAACAGGTCGTCGGGAAGGCTCGCGCGCGTGTCTATATATAACATCTGGGTTAACGGGTCGAGGTTTCTAACATCAGACTGCAGGCGTTCGATAGCGTCTTTCGCCTCGACGCCCGACGTCCTTAGCTCATTCTTTACCCAGTCCTGAAAAAGTCCCGACTTCATTTCTTTGCTGTAAAATGAATATATGTTTGTGAACCTTGTCAGAATATCACGTTCGCTCAAAGAGTTAGACCCTCTTTTCAGCCTCTCGTTCCTCGGCAGAACCGAGATGATCTTCTTAAGCAGGTTTTCTGTTACAAAAGGCGGCAGTTTGCTATATATCTGAGATAACTTTACGCCGATATATCTATGGTAACCCGCCCACGGTTCGTCCGCGCCCTGACCCGTAAGTACTACTTTTACCTTCTCGCTGGCGAGCTTGCTTACGAAATAGAAGGCCGCGGCGGATTCGTTGCCGACCGGCTCTTCGATATCCCAAAGGTAACGTTCGTAATACTTTTCGTAATCGGCGGGGGTTAGAATCAGCTCGGTATGCTCGGCACCGAACATTTTGGCAATTGCTCTTGCGTCATCCGTTTCATTGGTCTGCTCACCGCCTTCAAAACCGATTGTAAAGGTATATATAGGCTTGTGCGTATTCTTTCTCATTATAGAGAGTATCGAAGACGAATCGACACCTGAGCTTAAAAAGAGCCCGACCGGAACATCGCTCCTTAATTGCAGCCTGACGGCGTCTTCCACCAGTGCCTGATACGACTTAATAAGATCCGGCTCGCTGATACCCGTAACTTCCTTCGGTATCTTATTCCAGTATCTCTTTAGCTCCATGCCTTCAGACGTTATTATCATACAGTGTCCGGGCGGCACTTTTTTTATATTTTTAAAGAGCGTATTAGGCGAGGGGACGAACCTGAAAGTAAAGAGCTGTTCGAGCGCGGTTATGTCAACCTCTTTTGTGCAGCCGGGATATGTCAAAAGAGATTTTATCTCCGAGGCGAACAGGAACCTGTTCTTTTCGACCACAGTATAGTAAAGAGGTTTTATACCTAAATGATCCCTTGCGATTAATAACTGTTTTTTCTTTTGGTTCCACAGGGCGAAAGCGAAGATACCGTTAAAGTGGTTGAGGCAATCGATCCCCCACTGTTCGTACCCGTGAATAATAACCTCTGTATCCGACCTGGTCTTGAATTTGTGGCCATGCTCTTTCAGCTCTTCTCTTAATTCGACAAAGTTATAGATCTCACCGTTAAAGACAAGCTGAATACTGCCCTGTTCGTTGGAAATAGGCTGGGCGCCACCTTCGAGGTCGATAATACTCAGCCTTCTGTGCCCGAGTCCGATTCCTTCTGAAATATATCTGCCTGTACCGTCCGGGCCTCTGTGCGATAAGATAGAGGTCATTTTTTCGAGACGGTCTCTGTCTACCGGAGCGCCTCTAAAATCGAATATTCCACAGATACCGCACATAGATTGATAATTCCTTAATTGGTACTATTTTTATACGGGAGACCGCGAGCGACTTGAAGGCCGGGTAACGCAGGTATCAAGATATGACAGATAGAGGGCGCTACTTAGCGCTCTTTGATTTTACCTGCACGTCAACTTTAGTCCGGCCTATGGAAAGAGCGGATAAGATTCTTCGCATCTGTTCTTTACGGGCGTACCTGAAGACCTCTTCTGGTATATCTAAAGGCGTATTGCGCAAAGAGGCCGACATATAACCTATAGTCGTCAGCAGGCTGCCGATAAAGACAGGCTTTTTTCTAATACGGTTGATATATTTAAGAATCATAAAGAGCGGGTGCGTGCCGATAGAGTAGTCGCGCATACCGTAACGAAGTTTAGAGTGCACTAAATTTTCTCTGCTGGTACCTATCCGGCGGTGGTGTTTGACTACTATGTCGTGAAAAGATTTTACCTTCCAGTTGTTCATGCGCGACATAATCTCGACCACCGCGTCTACCCCGCCGAACTTAAGGGGTATATAACCGCCAATCACCTCAAAGCATTCACGCCTGAAAAGCTGTACCGCCCCGGCGACGCTGTTGTCGTTATAATCCGGTATCCTGAATTTTCCGCCTATAAGTTCAGAGACCATTCCGCCTCCGATGCCAAGCACGGGATCTGTATCGAACTTCGCAACAAGCTTTTCAAAATACTCTTTCGAAAAAGTAATGTCAGCGTCAAGGTTGCCAATAAAATCGTACTCGACCCCTTTAAGCCTGTCGTAACCCGCGTTAAAAGCGAAAACCTTGGAGGCGAAATCTCCTTTGTGCTTCTTTTCGATAAAGAGGTACTCGATGAATTCGTATTTCGACGCGTACCCGCGTACGATTTTACCGGTATCGTCCGTTGAGCCGTCATCTACGATAACCCACTTTTCGGGCAGCACGGTTTGCGCCACTACCGCCTTTAGAGTGCCCTCTATATATCCCTCTTCGTTAAAGGCAGGGGTTATTAAAACATATTTATCCATTACAGGTAGTCACCGATATGGTCGTGATGTGAATGGTTGCTAAAATGTTGCTGCCTATTAGTTGCTACCCGCTTATTAACTTTAAACCTGTAGAGCCGTGGGTTTATTTTACAAAAAAAAGAGAGCCGGCCACGTGAAAATATATTTATTTATTGAAACTTTTGATCTTATCCGCAATGTAGATTATCTGCTCTTCTGTCAGTTCAGGAAACATAGGAAGCGAGAGTATCTCATGAGAGGCCTTCGTGGCTTCCGGAAAGTCGTTCTCACTGTGGTTAAGATAAGCGTAAGCCTTAAGGTTCGGAAGCGCAATAGGGTAGTGTATACCCGAAGCGATACCGTTGGCCTTAAGGTGCTCCTGTAGTTTCTGCCGCTCTTGGGCCTTTACCCTTACAATGTAGAGGTGGTACACGGCATCGACATTCTCTATCTCTACCGGAGTAACAAGGTCAGTTCCCTCAAGGTGTTTATTATACAGGTATGCGTTGGCTCTGCGCTGGTCAGACCACTTTTGAAGGTGTTTCAGTTTAACAGATAGAATAGCGCACTGCAGGCCGTCGAGGCGGCTGTTTACCCCTTCTATTTCATGGTCGTATTTATCTATGCGCCCGTGGTTTGCAAGCATCCTTACCTTAACCGCAAGCTCTTTGTTATTGGTCACTACCGCTCCGCCGTCTCCGTAAGCGCCCAGATTTTTACCCGGATAGAAACTGAAGCAGGCAACGTCTCCGATAGAGCCTACGGTACGCCCTTTGTAGGTTGCGCCGTGCGCCTGTGCCGCGTCTTCCACGACTTTAAGGCCGTGCTTCTTAGCAAGTTCGAGTATCTCGTCCATCTGCGCCGGTTGACCGTAAAGATGAACCGGAATAATAGCCTTTGTATTCGGTGTTACTGCGGCCTCTATCTTGTCTACGGCGATATTGTATGTAGCGGGGTTTATATCTACAAAGACAGGTTTGGCGCCCGTCATTGTAATAGCCTCGGAGGTTGCTATAAAGCTGTTTGCGGCTGTTATAACCTCATCTCCGGCACCGAGCCCGAGCGCCTTAAGGGCTATGAAGAGAGCGTCTGTTCCGTTGCCGACGCCTACGCAATGCTTTGCGCCGCAGAAGTTCGCGAACGCCTCTTCAAATGATTTAAGATGAGCCCCTCCGATGAAAGCTGTTTTGGAGATTACTTCGGCAATGGCCGCGTCTATTTCTGTTTTGATTCCGGCGTACTGAATTTTAAGGTCTACGAAGGGGATGTTCATATTATGTCCTTTTTCATTAATAGGGAAGCTCAGTTATCTTCTTGATAAATCGAGCCGGATTGCCTGCCACCACAACACCCGCCGGAACGTCAACGGTTACCACGGAGCCTGCTCCGACAAGGGCGTTCTCTCCGATTTTCACACCTGGGAGTATTGTAGAGTTTGCGCCTATCTTGGCGCCTAACTCTATTATCGGAGCATTGAGATTTTCCTTTACATCAGGTGAGAGGGGGTATTTGGCATTGGTTAAAACGACATTCGGACCAATCCACGCACCTGACTTTATTATAGAGAATTCAGGGATAAAGACCTGCGAATGTATTCTGACATTGTCCTCTATAAGCACGTGGTGCTCAATTACCGTGAGGGTGCCAATGCTTACCGAGTCGCCTATGCTGTTGAGTTCCCGTATGTTGACCTTGTTGCCGGTCTGGAAGTTGTCGCCTATTTTGTTGCCGGCGTATATTACGGTATGAGAGCGGATATAGGCGCCGCTTCCAATGGTTGTTTTAAGCTCATCAGGGCTTTGCCCTCGCCCGGCAACACCGATTATGCAGTACTCTTCTATAGTAGAGCCTTCACCGATCTCAGGGTCGTTAAGCAGTCTGTAGTTCTGGCTCATAATATCCCCAGCTTGCATCTTTTAGGTCTGAAGCGTATATCTATCTCTGTACCCGTTTCGATAGATTCGTATATCGCGCTGATAAGCTCAAGAGATTTGCGCCCCTCAAGCCCGTCCACAAGTCCGGCCTTGTCGGATTTAATAGACCTGATAACGTCGTTGAGGTACTCGCCGAGGTTGTAACCCCAGCCTTCGGGGTTGGTTCCAAAATCTTCTTTAGCGTTTTTGTCAGCCGGGGTCATGTCGTTGAACTCCCATGTGTCAAGCTCGTTCATAAAGAAACCGCCGATAACAACGCTGCCGTTTTCGCCAAGTACGCTTATAGAGCCCTCAAGGTCTTTGGGCCTTGTTGCGGTCGTAGCCTCTATAATACCTATAGCGCCGCTTGAGAACTTTACCAGCGCTGCCCCCGTATCCTCACACTCGATATCTACAAGCCGCGTGGCCGCGATTGCCTTTACGGATACGACGTCTCCCATAAACCAGGTAAGCATATCTATAAGGTGGCTTGCCTGATTTGTGAAGACCCCGCCGTCGTAACCCCATGTGCCGCGCCAGTCGGCGGAGTCGTAGTACTCCTGGTCTCTCTTCCACCTGAGACGTATGGTTCCCATTACCATCTTTCCGAAACGGCCCTGTTCGAAGGCTTCGCGAGCCTTCATGACCGGAAGGTTGTAACGGTTCTGGTGGACAATGAAAATTTTAATACCGTTAAGGTCGCAGAGCCTTATTATCTCGTCCGCATCCTCAAGCTTAAGGGCTATGGGTTTTTCCACTACCAGCGATTTTCCGAAACCGGCAAGCTCCGAAACGTTTTGCGCATGCGCTCCGCTCGGGGTTAAAACGCAGACAATATCCACCTTGTCGCCAAGGTCTTCCATCATCTCTTTTATATTTCCGTAAGCGGAGGCTCCCGACTTGGCGGCAAACTCTTTCGCGCGTTCTATATCTAGGTCGCAGAAGCCGACAATGGCGGCGTCTTCAAGGTAGTTTTCAATAACATGTACATGTTTCTTGGCTATCTTTCCGCATCCGACAAGCGCGAAGTTTATTCTGCTCATAAGTGTACCTTTCGTCTCTTAAAGTGAATCGTAAAGTCCTATTAGGTTCTGTTTGTGTTTATCCCATCCGAATTTATCAAAAAAGAGGATCGCCTCTTGCGCCTGCTTTTCTCTCAGGTCTTTATCTTTGTATAGTTTTTCAATAGCCGCGGCAAGCGACTCTACTTCATCCGGTACAAAAAAGTAGACCATTTTGTCGTTGAAGTAGTATTCGATCGCCTCGAGTTCAGGCGCGACAACCGGCACCTTAATGGCCATGTATTCAAGCATCTTTACAGGCAGCATCAACTCCGTAGCTATATTTTTTCTATTCGAGATTATACCGAGGTCCATGTTCTTTAAAAGTGAGGTCAGTTCCGTAAGCGGAAGGCGTTTGTTGAAGTGGATATATTTTTCCACACGTAACCTTCTGGCAAGTTCCATAAACTCATCAAGGTCGTCACCGTCGCCAAAAACCTGAAAGTTTAATCCCGGTATCTTATCGACCAGCATAGCGACCGCCTTAATAGTCAGGTCGAGTCCGAGTCTTTTTGCGATAGTACCGTGGTACACTAAAGAGAATTTTTCAACACCTGATTTTTCAACTTTCGCTTTTCCTGTTATTTTAGCGGGGTCAGGAACATTCATAGAGATAGTTATCTTACTCTCGCTCTGTCCTCTTTTTACCATCTCCCTTTTTTGCACATCGTTTACGCAGATGATTTTATTCGCCAACGCGCAGGAGACTTTCTCTTCAATTCGCAAAATACCTATAAGAGGTTTAAAGTAGTTCTTATTAAATTTGGCGGCATACGTCTCTATCATCGTGTCGTGTACGTCCAGAATTACCGTTTTGCCAAAAAGCTTCGGGACGATAGCCGAGAAGATTAAAAAGTTGGGCATATTGTGTATATGCACTATATCGACCGAGCGGCGCAGCAGCATGCCGGTGCAGGCAAAAAGGGCGACCAGGGTGAACCAGATGTAGGAGCGAATGTAATTGACAAAGCTCTTGCCGCGGTATTTTCTTACATTGAGTTCATGCACGTTTACACCGTTGAAGCGGTAGGTGCTGTTGGCCTCAAGGCTTCTAAGGGAGAATACCGAAACGCTGTAGCCGTCTTTAGCCGCAATAGTTTCGGCTTCTCGCTGTACTCTGTTGTCGTCGAGATAGTACGCGTAGACTACCATTACGACTTTTTTCTCTTTTTTACTGTTCATATATTTTTTCTGACTCTCCGCACCAATCGGTATCGATATAACTGTTTCCGGTTCTTTTATTTTGTTCACTGCTGTTATGCAGTCTGATTCGAAGGCCGGGCAGGTTTGCGCACCGCTCGCCTTTCAGCTCGATTTTCATACCTTCACCCGGAGCGTCAACCTTTATGAACTTTAAAGATCTTCGCATTTCAAACCACCTTACGGCCTGCTTAACCGTAACGAAACAGGTGCCGGCTGACTTTAGTTCCTTTATCAGTTTTATGTAGAAGCCGTCCCAGCACCTCTC
>JAJRYL010000333.1 GCA_024275855.1 Deltaproteobacteria bacterium | reverse complement strand
TCTATAGACATCTGCTGGGACTCAAGGCGCGAAAGCGTAAGAAGGTCGTCTATGAGGCGGGACATGCGGGTCGCGTGCCGGTCGA
The DNA here is from genome assembly GCA_024275855.1 of Deltaproteobacteria bacterium. Taxonomy (GTDB): domain Bacteria; phylum Desulfobacterota; class GWC2-55-46; order GWC2-55-46; family JADFVP01; genus JADFVP01. Next base: position 3,166 of record JAJRYL010000333.1, on the reverse strand, counting down.
TAACGCGCAAAAATTCTCTGCGTGTCTGCTCGTCGTCCACCCCCGGATAAAGCAGGGTTTCCGAGTACCCTTTTATTGCTGCAAGCGGCGTGCGAAGTTCGTGCGACACGTTTGCGACAAAGTCCCTTTTAATAGCCTCCAACCGTTTCTCTTCGGTAATATCGTTCAAAAAGAGGAGCAGTGTAAAGTCTTCATACTCGTCTATAGGTACGCACCTGACGTTAAAAGACCTGCCGCCCTCCTCTATTTCTATCTCTATATCGGTTGTTCCGGTTTCACCCGACGCGGCTTGCGTACACTCTTGCGGACTCCGGGCGGCGACGCAAGAGAGTAACGTATCAACGGTACTTAAAAGCGTAGGGTTGGACAGTATGGAACTGAGGTTCTTTCCCTCTACACTCTCTTGCGGTTGTATAGAGAGGTAAGGCAGTATGTACGGATTTGCGTACAGCACATAGGCGGCGGAGTCGAGCACGAGCACGCCGCTTCTTAGCTCCTTCGCCACCGAGCCGAGCACAAAACTTCTTCCTATCCTGACGGGCATAAAGTTCTTGAACCTCTAAGAAACCTCTGAATAAAACGTTGCTGAATTATTCGGAGACAAAAAAGAAAAAGTACGATTTTTCTTTTTCTCACATTTAAACAACTGTAGGTTATTAAAAAAAAATGTTTCACACGCCGCACGAAGGTCCGAATAAACCGGACCTTCCGAAAGCTAAATATCCTCGACAAACCTGTAACCGACGCTTCTTACGGTCTCGATATAAGCGCTGGCGCCTGCGAGTTTAGAGCGAAGCCTGCGTATATGCGTATCTACCGTGCGCGGGGTTACGTAACAGTCAACCCCCCATACCCTGTCGAGCAGCGTATCCCTTGAGAGCACCCGGCCCTTGGAGCCCATAAGCTCGGTAAGAAGAGAGAACTCTTTTGGAGACAGCTCCACCTCTGCTGAGTCTACCAGCACCTTGTGGCGGGCCATGTCAACGCTCAACTCCTTAAACGACACCACCCGTTCGTCGCCGCCCCCCTCTTTTCCGCTTATACTTGAAGATGGCGGCGTTACGGCCTGGTCGGACGATTCGGCGCTCCGTTTCAAAACGGCCTTAACGCGCAGCACAAGCTCCCGCGGACTAAAGGGTTTGGTAATATAATCTTCGGCGCCAAGTTCGAAACCGACAATCTTGTCAACCTCTTCACCCTTTGCCGTAAGCATTATTACTGGAATAGGGGCCGTTGAAACAGAGGCCTTAAGGCGACGTAAAACCTCCGTGCCCTCCATATTGGGCAGCATTATGTCGAGCAGTATAAGGTGCGGCCTCTTACCCTCGGCAATAGTAAGGGCCTCCGGGCCGTCTTCGGCCTGAAGCACCCTGAATCCGGCGTTACGCAGATTAAAATCGAGCAGATTGAGTATATCTATCTCGTCGTCTACAACGAGTATCACTGTCTCTTCGTTCTTCATTCCTCTTCTTTCGGCTATTTTAACTTACCTGCCGCTTACCGGCAATTACGCTCTTTAAACCAGACAAGCTGAAAAAACGTCGGGGCCGGCCCGCAGCAGCAGGCCGGCCCCGGTTGTCGCTCAAAAATATCGTTAAACAGGTCGATTATCATCATCTAACGCAACACCCGACAAGTAACAACAGAGGTTACCACTCGCCGCCTGTAAGGTATTCGTGCATGGAGGCCGCCGCCTTTCTGCCGTCTCCCATGGCAAGGATAACCGTAGCGCCGCCGCGAACAATATCGCCGCCGGAAAAGACCCCCTTCTTCGAGGTTCTGCCGGTCTCCTGATCAACTAAAATATTGCCCCACTTGTTTACCTTCATGTCCGGCGTAGATTGCTGTATAAGCGGATTCGCGCCGTTGCCTATAGAGATAATCGCTACATCTATATCTATCATAAACTCGGAACCACTAACCTCGACTGGTCTGCGCCTGCCGGATTCGTCCGGTTCGCCAAGCTCCATCTTCACGCACTCGGCACCTATAAGCCTGCCGTCGTGGTCGCCTATAAACCGCTTTGGGAATGTAAGCAGCCTGAAGTTAATACCCTCGTCTTCGCCGTGGTGTATCTCTTCCTCGCGCGCGGGCATCTCTTCGCGCGACCGGCGGTAGATGATAGATACCTCTTCGGGACAGAGCCTTAAGGCGGTTCTCGCGGCGTCCATAGCCGTATTCCCGGCCCCTATTACCGCAACGTGCCTGCCGCGTATTACAGGGGTATCGTACTCGGGAAACTGGTACGCCTTCATCAGATTTACCCGCGTCAGGTACTCGTTGGCGGAGTAGACGCCGACAAGGTTCTCTCCGGGTATATTCATGAAGTTAGGCAGTCCGGCGCCCGAACCGACAAAGACCGCGTCAAAACCCTCTTCGTCAAGCAGCTCGTCAACCGTTTCGGTCTTGCCGATTACAGAGTTAAGCTCTATCTCGACACCAAGCTTAACAAGGTAATCGAGCTCAGCCTCCACAATCTTTTTAGGCAGCCTGAACTCCGGTATGCCGTAAACCAGCACACCGCCGGCTACATGAAGGGCCTCGAAAATGGTAACCTTATGGCCAAGCTTAACCATATCTCCGGCAACGGCGAGCCCTGCGGGCCCGCCACCGACTACCGCAACCTTTTTACCAGTCCACTTGGGCAGTACCGGTATCATAACCTCGCCGTGCTCCCGCTCGAAATCGGCGGCAAACTTCTCTAACCGGCCAATACTGACAGGCTCGAACTTCTTGCCGACTATGCAGACCTTCTCGCACTGATCCTCCTGCGGACAGACCCTGCCGCAGACCGCGGGCAGGCCGTTGGTCTCTTTTAACTTACGCGCGGCCTCGACAAACTTGCCCTCGGCAATAAGTTTTATGAACCACGGAATATCTATTCCAACGGGGCAACCGCCGACGCAGAGCGGTTTTTTACACTGTATGCAGCGCCGTGCCTCCTGTATAGCCTGCTCAGGGGTGTAACCTAAAGGTACCTCGTAGAAGTTCTTAACCCGCTCTTTCGCGGGCTGCTCTCCCATAGGCTGCCTCGGGATTTTCATCCTCTCTTTTATCTCTTTAGCGTCCATATCAGGAGTCCCCCCTTTCGTAACACCGCCTGCCCTCGTGGTAAGTGAGCTCCTGTTTCAGGATTTTCATCCTCTCTTTTATCTCTTTAGCGTCC
>JAJRYL010000332.1 GCA_024275855.1 Deltaproteobacteria bacterium | reverse complement strand
TCAGGCTCTTTTTGACGAGCAGCAGCCCCGTTATATCTCTGACGTTATAGATATTCTGCGCTCTATTCCCGAGTACGCAAACGCTTCAGCCGAGACACTCGGCCCCAAGGTAGTCTGCGGCGCTTCGAGGCGCAAGGTCGGTAAGGTCTTCGTGGATATGACCGGCGGCACGGGAGGCTCTAAAAAGGCGTTTGAGACACTGACAAACGCCGGGATATCTACTATTGTAGGTATGCATATCGGCGAAGAGCACCGTAAAGAGGCCTCTAAGAACCATATAAACGTAGTTATCGCCGGACACATCGCGAGCGACTCGATAGGCGTAAACCTTATGCTCGACCATGTGCTCGACCCGGATGTAGAGGTAATCGCCGCCTCAGGTTTTAGAAGATTTACAAGAAAGTAAAGGGGTCTAATTTACGGGGTTGCTCGAGTAGCGGGGCGCGGTAAGGTAACGCTTATATCTTAGCTCTGCTTTGAGTTGGTACTTCATGCGGGGCTGATATCTTAAATTGTCACGCAGGCCCTAAGAACATCTTTTCGGGCCCTTTTTTGTAGAAGACAAGTTGTTCATCTTTTTTAAAACCTTCTTTTCATTGCGTAATAACCGGAGGTGCCGGTCTTACCGGGCCGGTTACAATAATCGGAAGTAAACGGACGAGAAGCCGTACAGAGTAAGTATTGTGGACTCAAAGACATTAGACGCACTCGAATACAAAGAGGTTCTGGCCGAGTTATCGGGCTTTAGTTCAACTTCGCTCGGTCGAGGACTTATTCTGGCCGAGCACCCTTCTATCGACCTGCACGCTGTTGAAGAGCGTTTTTTAGACGTAACCGAACTCTCTGTTTATCTCGATACCAACGACCGTTTGCCGCTTGGCGGCATCAATGACATCCGTCCGTTACTAAACCGTTCCATGCCGGTCGGCTCATATCTTCTTAGCGAAGATCTGCGCGAAATCGGCTCTACCCTCACCTCGTTAGTACTCTTAAAATCTCTCTCTTCAGATCAGTTCAATAATAAGTATCCGAGAACCGGAGAGGTTCTCGACTCTTTAGCCGATCACTGTGCCCTTTCGTATGAACTCTCCCGTATCTTCGACTCAACGGGTAAGATAGTAGACGACGCTTCGGCAACCCTGAGCCGTTTAAGAAAAGAGATTCGCGACATAGTGGTTCGTGCCCGCGAGGTAATGGCACGGCTCCTTAGAGACCGGGGCCTTAAAGAGATTTTGCAGGAAGAGTACGCGACTATTCGTGAAGACCGCCATGTGCTCGCTATTAAGGCCGCCAAGCATAATGAGTTCGAAGGCGTCGTGCACGGAAGGTCGGGCAGCGGAGAGACCTACTTTATAGAGCCGATGGCCCTGGTCGAACTCAATAACCGCCGCTCTGTATTAAGGCGGGACGAAGCTATAGAAGAGATAGCGATACTGCGCTCAATTACCGCCGACGTTGTAGAGAGCAGGGCCGATATTCTTGCAGGTCTTGAAACCGCCGCCGCGCTCGATGCTCTTCAGGCACGTGTCCTCTTTGCCGCCGAGATAACGGGTATTATACCTGTACTTAAAAAAACAGGGGCTATTAAGCTGAAAAAGGCGCGCCACCCGCTGCTCGTTATAAAAGAGAGAAGGGGCGAGGGCGTTGTTGTTCCTATAGATATCGCCGTTGAAGAGCAGCACCGGGTAGTGGTTATATCGGGAGCTAACACAGGGGGCAAGACCGTAGCGCTAAAGACCCTCGGGCTTTTAACGCTTATGGCGATGAGCGCTATTCCAGTCAGCGCCGAAGACGGTAGCGAGGTTGTGCTCTTCGACTCTATTATGGCCGATATAGGAGACTCTCAGGATATTATCGCCTCGCTCTCAACATTTTCCGCCCATATTAGAAGACTCAGCCGGTTTTTAAAGGTAGCCGGGCCGAGCTCGCTGGTACTTGTAGACGAGATAGGGTCGGGCACCGACCCGTCCGAGGGTGGAGCGCTCGCCCTCTCTTCTCTCGACACACTTGCGGGTCTTGGCGCTACAAGCGTTGTTACCACGCACCTTAATATGCTGAAGGCGCACGCGCAGACCGACCCGGCGTATCTGAATGTCTCCGTCGAGTTCGACGAAAAGACGCTGCACCCTCTGTACAGGTTATGCTACGGGGTTCCGGGGCCGAGCCTCGGTATCTCTATCGCCGAATCGCTCGGAATGCCTGAGGAGCTTGTAAAGAAGGCGAGAAAGTATCTTGGAACCGAGGAGAGCGCCTTTATCGAGTCGGTAAGGCTGCTTGAAGAGACACGTGAAGAGCTTCGCAACAGGCTCGATAAAGTTAAAGGGTTTGAGAGAAAACGGATAGATGCGGTTGCCCGTTTAAAAGAGGGCAGGGCAGAGCTGCTTAAGAAGGTGCAGGGCAGGATAGACGCCGTAGTCGAAGAGGCGAGCAGAGAGATAAAAAGGACCGCCGATAAATTCAAGTTCATGCCTACCGCGACCCCCGAAGGCGTCTCCCCGATAATAAAAGAGGTAACAGGGGTTGGCGCGCGTATTGTCGAGTCTATTACAAAGGTACCCCGTTTTATTCCGGTAGCTGGAGACTCGGTTACCATTAAAGACCTGCGCCAGAAGGGTATAGTGCTGAGCACTGACGAGGCGAACGAAAAGGCTGAGGTAAGGGTAGGCGCGCTAAAGATTTCGGTTGACTGGTTACGGCTCGAAAGAACCGAGGGAACGAGGCCGGGTAAAGGCTCAAAGGCGGCGGACGGCGGGCATAAGCGCAAAGGCGGCGGGTCTTATAAAACCGGTGCTTCTCAAGCTGGCAGGATAGACGCCGATATGAAGGCGTCACGTTCAATAAACCTGCTCGGCATGAGGGTGGAAGAGGCGGAGGTTCTTTTAACCCGCTTTATAGACAATGCCTATGCCGAGGGATTGGAAAGCGTAGAGATAATTCACGGTGTCGGCACCGGAAGGTTAAAGGCCGGGGTAGACCGTTTTTTGTCCGTTCATCCCGCTGTTAAAAGGTTCGCCATTGGGGACAGGGCAAGAGGCGGAGGCGGTGTGACGATGGTTGAGCTTAAGTAACGCCACAGCTCTTTGTAAAGTAGCAAAAAACGGTTTTTTAATCTT
>JAJRYL010000331.1 GCA_024275855.1 Deltaproteobacteria bacterium | reverse complement strand
GAGAGCCTGCTGAAGATAATCTCAAAGGCAGAAAGCGAGTTCCTCCTCTTCGACCTCGCCTGAAACAGCCTTGGCGAATAATCAAAAGAGTTTTAAGCAACCCTATCTGAAAAAAGCTTTTTCGACCCAGAAGACGTAACTGCTGCCAAGCAGCGCAACGCCTATGCTTATGTCGAGCAGCGCCATAAAGAGCAGAAAAGGGTAGTTGCCCTCTGCCGCGTGCGATAAGAGCGCGCCTGAGTAGATCAAAAGAACAAGCAGCAGGATAAACCACAAGCGATAAAAGTTCCAGACCTTAGGCTCGGTAAGCGCGGCAATCCTATCTAAATTCCTCTTGCAGGCTTTATTAAAGAGGTAGGCGGCCTTAAGGCCGCCAAGCACAAGGCCCAAAAGAGCCGTAAGCCTCCAGCCTACCCCGCCGGGGTTGATAAAACCGGCCTCCATTACAAGAGAGAAACCCTTTACGATAAGCGCTACCGCGCCTGAGTACCAGACAATTGCGGCAAATATATTTAAAGTTCTGGCTGAGGTTTTTAACATATAAAAAAATCAATTATGGTAACGGGTTAATTGTGGCAAGTGGATAACATCAGAATTACGGGTTGCGGTTATTAACGCGAAAAATGCTATTCAAGACAGAAGGCTTGTTATGAACAAAAGCGTCGGGGCTTAGAGCGCTATACAAAAAAGGAGCCGGGTGAACCGTTTAGGGGCTACCCCCCCCGGCCAAGACAAAAAAACTGTTAAGCGGCTTTTACGCCAAGCAGCCCGACTATAGCCTCTTTCACATCATTAAGGTCAACACCCGTCTGCATACAGTAACCGTGCGGCCTTTTATTTACTATCGCGAAGACCGGCAGCGGAAAGGCGTCCTGTATGCCGCTGGTGAGGTCGCGTTCGCAAGCAACGGCAATTACAACCTGCGGCCGGTCTTCAATTACCTTGCGCCGGGCCACCGTGCCGCCCGTTGAAATAAAGAGGTTGAGGCCGTATTCGTGAGCAAGGTCGAGCAGGTTGCCTACCTCGCATTTGCCGCATCCGGCGCAATTCTCTACATTTCGCGTAACCTTAATCTTGCAGTCATCGAACTGGATACAGTGCGGCATAAGTATCAGTATTCTGTCCGGTTTAATCTTGCGTCCTATAAGGCGCACCATCTGATTATTTATCGCTAAAAAGGCCTGCTCTATCTTTATCTTGGGGGTTCTGACTATTCCGCCTACCATGATCATCAGCGGTAAAAAGAGCTTGAATAACGCCCACCGCAGCAATCTTGAACGGAGCAGCTTTGCGCCTATACCGCCAATCTCCGCGCTGCCGCCCTTTAAGGCCGCGAGCGTTATAAAGAGCGCGCCTGTTAAAATAAGCAGAGCGCCGGCCACTAACAGGCCGCCTGTTACAAAAGGCAGGGCCGGGTGGATATTAGACAGACCTACAGTGGGAATAAACCAGAGAAGAAAACCGAGTGCGATTATTCCGATGCTTGAGACCGCAAGCAGGCCGAGAAAAGGGCCTACGCCGGGCTTGTACTCTACCGACGCCGAACTGCCCTGCCATTTATCCGCTGAGTTCATCACAAAAAACCGACCTCAAATGTTTTTATTCCAAAGTGCGTATAGCGAAACCTTAAAGCAACAGGGCTACGCGCACATTTCTATTTACCGGGTCGTGGTAAAACGACTATAAAGTAAAAGAGCGGTGGCAACGTAGAGGTGCCATATTACAACCCTTACCGGGCAGATAAAAGACAACTACTCGACAAGTTAGCAACCGTAATACTTAAAAATACCCAACTTATTTCATTTTGTCAATTCAGCGCGCTCTTTTTCGGATATTTTAAACTTGAATCTCTACTTAACAAAACAGCTATAGAATCGGTCATTAAGATAAAACAGTAACCGTATACCTAAAAAAACCGGATATATTTACTTTTACCAAACAGTAAAAAACAGACTATTCGACAACACTGTAACCGTTACGCTTAAAAAAGCCCGAATATATCTATTATTACCAAACAGCCATAACACAGGCTATAAGATAAAACCGTAACCGTTATATTTAAAAATTGTTCGGCCTCTACTTTACCGGCACGTTAAATAACAGGCCTTACAAAAGAGCGCTTACTCGACAGACCCGAAACGCTCGCCAATACCTACCCTGTGACCGGCAAGAAAATCAGCGGAGGCCATGCGCCGTTTATCCTGCGGCTGAAGCTCCGTTACCTCATACAGCCCGCTGCCGCACTTTACGGTTACTGCGCCCATTGAGGTAGAAAGAACCGTGCCCGGAGCAGCGTCTTTAAAATCGTTTGGAGTATTTACGGTAATATCGGCCTCCCGTATTGCCGCGGCAACGTGTCCGGCGTGGATCTTCAAAAGCTTGCCCTTGTACTCTGTGTAGGTTCCGGGCCAGGGCGAAAAACCACGCACAAGGTTCGCGATTTCCTCTGCGCTCTTGTGCCAGTCTATCCTGCCGTCGCTCTTTTTCAAGGTCGGGGCATAAGTAGCCTCCTGCTCGTTTTGCGCCTCAGGCTCTACTGTGCCGGCCTCCATAGCGTTTAGAGTCTCTACAAGCAGCTGTGCGCCAAGAGCTGAGAGTCTCTCGAAAAGCTCTCCGGCGGTCTCGGTAGAACCGATAGTAAGCTCCCTCTTCAAGAGCATATCCCCCGTGTCCAAACCTTCGTCCATCAGCATGGTTGTCACACCCGTAACAGTATCTCCGGCGGTTACGGCGTAATTTATAGGGGCCGCGCCGCGCCACCTTGGCAGTAACGACGCATGAACGTTGATCGATCCTTTTTTAGCTATACTTAATACAGAGAGCGGCAGTATTCTGCCGTAGGCGATAACAACAGTATAGTCGGGCGCGAGTTCAGTAAGCTTAGCGATAAAGGCGGCGTCTCTGATCTTTTCCGGCTGAAGCACCTCTAAACCGTGCGCCAACGCGGCGGCCTTAACAGGGCTTTGCCGCAGAGTGCGCCCCCGGCCCTTTGGCCTGTCGGGCTGAGTTACAACACCGACAACAATAAAACCGGCCTCTATAACCGCCTCTAACGTTGGTACGGCAAATTCGGGCGTGCCCATAAAGAGTATTTTTACCGCCATTGTGCACCCTTGCGCTTCTCAATCCGTTCTGTCTTAACTTCACACATACGAGTAAAAAGTATTTTTAT
>JAJRYL010000330.1 GCA_024275855.1 Deltaproteobacteria bacterium | reverse complement strand
GGTGCCGGTTGACGAGCTTCGCAAGGTGCTCAACGTTGACGGGGTGCCGGACTTCGAGTCCATTGCGAGAGACTCAATAGGGGTCTTTGAAACGCTTAAGGCTATAGTCAAACTTGTGCTGATTGAGCTTAAAAAAGGCGCATGAATATCCGGGCTTAAATGGTTGCTGATATTCAGGGTCGGTAATAGTTCCTGCACCTTTTTTACAAGGTGTAAGGTTCAAAAGGCCGCCCGGATTCAAATACTTTTGCGCACCCTCTCTTTTTAAGGGCTTAAGCGCGGCAACCGTTATTAAGCCCTTAAATACCTGCGGTATTTTTTTATACGGTAATAAAATCTTCAGCCGTTCACTCTATTTTTTTAAACAGTTTTAAATTATAGTCGTTTTTCTGAAAGGGGTTGTAAGAATGAGCCTGAGAGAAGAGGTCTCTAAAGAGGTAATCGTAGCCTTAAAGGCCGGGGATAAACCGAGGGCCGCAACGCTGCGCCTACTGCTCTGCGCCCTGCAGAATAAAGAGAAGGCTTTGCAACGAGAGCTTACCGTAGAAGAGGCGCAACAGATAGTAGCCACGCTTCTTCGCCAGAGAAACGAATCTGTCGATCTGTTTAGAAAAGGCGGACGTGAGGAGCTTGCCTTGAAGGAGGAGGCGGAGATTATTATTTTAAAAGAGTACCTTCCTCCGCAGCTCTCTAAAGAAGAGATAACAGCCGTGGTTAAAGAGAAGGCCGCCGGGCTTGGAGCGACTTCGATGAAAGAGATGGGCGCGGTAATGAAGGCCGTTATGCCGGACCTGAAGGGGCGCGCCGAGGGCAGATTGATAAACGAAGTTGTAAAAGAGGTGCTTGGCTCATAAGCTCTTGCTTATATAAAAAGGGTCGCGCCGATGGCTGGTTGATAAACGAAGTTTTAAAAGAGTTGCTCGGCTCATAAGCGTTGAAGTTTTTTTGGAAGCATCATCATATTTTTTCTTTAAGGATAGTGTGGAATGAAGCTAAAAGAGATATATACGAAGGCGTACCTGAGGGGTATAGAGCTCGACCCGCGTGGAACCGACGAGGTAGCAAGCGAGCTTGAACGGGCAAAGAAAGATTACGCCGACCTGAAAGAGAGCGAAAAGAAGTACTTCGATGCCGAGAAGCTCGACAATCCGTATTCGGACACGAGGATCCTCTACGGAGACCCGGAGACCGAGGTTAAGCGTGTAATAGTCGGCATAGATATGGAGATCGGCGAGATACTCTTGGCCGACAGGCTCACCGAGCGTGGCACGAAGATCGATCTTATAATCGCCCACCACCCCGAAGGCAAGCCGATGGCTGACCTCTACGACGTAATGGACATGCAGTCCGGCATTCTACATAAGTACGGCGTGCCGGTAAACGTTGCCGAAGATATAATGGACGAGCGTATTAAAGAGGTAGAGCGCAGGTTGATGCCGGTCAACCATACCCGCGCTGTAGATGCCGCACGCCTGCTCGATATTCCTTTTATGTGTGTTCATACCCCTACGGATAACGCTGTTACGACCTATCTTCAGGCTCTTTTTGACGAGCAGCAGCCCCGTTATATCTCTGACGTTATAGATATTCTGCGCTCTATTCCCGAGTACGCAAACGCTTCAGCCGAGACACTCGGCCCCAAGGTAGTCTGCGGCGCTTCGAGGCGCAAGGTCGG
>JAJRYL010000030.1 GCA_024275855.1 Deltaproteobacteria bacterium | reverse complement strand
TCTCCTAAAACAGGCGCATTTGAAAAACGCGTTATCTCTTCTAAATTGTATTTATAACTTTTATCGGCACTGTTTGGCGGCTGAGGGTTGTTCAAAATAATTCCGGCTACTCTTAACCCCCTTGCAGAGACAGCCTCTACCGTTAAAAGGGTTGAGTTTATACAGCCGAGGCAGGACCCGGCCACGATTAATACAGGCAGGGCGACTCTTTCGGCAAGGTCGGCCATTGTTAACTCGTCTGATAAAGGGGTGAGAAAACCTCCGGCGCCTTCAACGAGCATAATCTTGTGTGCCTCTGTTAAGGTTTTATACTTTTCCAAAATAGCGTTCATATCGATTGTTACACCGCTGATTCGTGCGGCTATGTTCGGGGAGACCGGCTCCTCAAAGCAATACGGGTTTACGGTAGAAAGCGGGTCGTTTACGCCAGCGGCTTGTATAAGGGTTAGCGCGTCGGTCGGAACCAGTCCGCCTTCTGCCGTTGCTTGAACTTTACAGCCCGACTCAACAGGTTTCATAACGCCAACGTCCGTGCCGGCGGCGGCAAGGCTTTTAGCGAGCGAGGCCGTCACAAAGGTTTTGCCGACCTCGGTATTGGTACCGGTTATAAATAATCCGCTCTTTTTCATTCTACTCCGTAATCCTCTTAATCGACTCGAAGACCGTCTGCACAATTTTTTTCAGTTCTGCCGTTTTAATAGAGAAGGGCGGCATTATGATAATGGTATTTCCTATTGGCCTGATGATTACACCGTGCTCTCTTGTATCCATGCAGACCTTATGCCCTACTCTATCCGCCGGGTCGAACTGAGATTTTATGCTCTTATCTTTTACCAGTTCTATGCCGACCATCAATCCACGCTGGCGAACGTCACCTGCATGCGCGAGTTCGCTAAACGGAGTAAGTAGTTTCGCCAGAACCGCAGCGCTCTTTTTTACTCTATCCATTGTATTTCTTTTTTTAAAGAGGCCGAGGTTGGCTAAAGCCGCCGCGGCGGCCAACGGGTTGCCCGTGTAGGTGTGCCCGTGGAAGAAGGCGTTAAATTCTTCGTATCTGCCAAGAAATTTTTTGTAGACCTTTTCAGTTGTAAGCGTTACGGCCATTGGCATATAACCGCCTGTAATACCTTTTGCGAGGCAGAGAAAATCCGGCCGCACTTTTTCGGTATCGCAGGCGAACATCTCTCCGGTGCGGCCGAAACCTACGGCAACTTCATCGGCTATCAGGTGAACGCCGTACTTTTTTGCCAGACGCGCTACGCCTTTTAAAAAACCGTCTGGTGCGGTAATCATTCCGGCTGCCCCCTGAACAAGCGGCTCTATTACAACGGCGGCGACCTCGTTGTTATGCTCTTTTAAAACCTCTTCGAGCTTGTCGAGACAGGCGATTTTACATGTCGGATAACTTTTTTCTACCGGGCAGCGGTAGCAGTATGCGTACGGGGCGTAGAGGGATTTAAAGAGTAGCGGGTGGAATTTATCTACAAAAACACCTACCTCGCCGACACTCATGGAGCCGAAGGTATCGCCGTGGTACGCGCCGGTAAAAGAGATAAACCGTTTTTTTCCGTGCTGTCCGTTCTGGTACCAGTACTGGTAAGAGAGCTTAAGCGCCACCTCTACCGCGGTCGATCCGTTATCGGAGTAAAAGAGACGGGTAAGGTTTTTAGGCGCTATCTCTACGAGCCGCTCCGCAAGTTCTATTGAGGTTACGTTGCCGAGGCCGAGCAGCGTGGAGTGGGCAATACGGCCCAACTGTTTTTTTATCGCGTTATCTATTTCTTTAACCCTGTGGCCGTGAACGGTAACCCAGAGCGAACTCGTGGCGTCTAAGTACCTGTTGCCGTCGGTATCGATTATGTAGTTACCCTCGGCACTTTCGATGATTAGCGGAGTGGATTCATTCCACTCTTTCATCTGCGTAAACGGGTGCCATATATACTTTTTATCGGCTTCGATCAACCGTTTAGTTCTAAGGCTGCTTCTGCTCATTACTTCGTCCTCTTTGGTTATTGCGTCTATTTTACAGCGGTAACGTAAAGCACGTCGTAGGTCGCTCTAATGCCGCCGCCCGGGTCGGAGAAGTTCTTAACATAGAGACGCGAGGCATCTTTAATAATTTGCGCTCTTAATCCATTACGGTTTTTTCTCTTTTCATCTGTTGAAAAATCCGATAGTTCAATACGTCTGAAAGCGCCGATTTTTTTTAGGCGCCCAAGCAGTTCGAACATATTCGAATAACTCTTCTCCACTCTTTTGGCCTTTATAGCTATTTTTTTAAAACCCGCGTTTCGCAGTTCTTCTTTTAAAACGTCCGCTCTTTTATACGGTGCGAGCCTCTTTGTGTTACCGCCTATCTCCCGCTCCGAGCTGTTTTCGGGCTGCGCCCCGGCGTAACACTCGTTCAGTTCGTAAAGCGTATCGGGCCCGAGTGTAGAGAAGATGAAAAGGCCGCGGTTGCGAAGAACCCTGTAAGCCTCTTTAAAGGCGGACTCCGTATCGTCTACCCACTGGTAGACGAGGCTCGAAAAACAGTACTCAAAGGTCGAGCTCTTAAACGGCAGGGCCTCCGATTCGGCGCATAGTATCCGCTCCGCGCTTTTTCCTCCTGAGCCGCCGTACAGTTGACGCGCTTTTTTTACCATGCCCTTCGCAATGTCGGTCGCGTAAAGAGTAAGCGCCGGGTAGGCTACATGCAGGGTGCGGCCTATAGTACCGGTACCGCAACCGATATCGAGCGCAATGTCGTGTACTGTCTCGCGTGTGTTTTTTGTAAGCCCGCATTCATCGGTACTAAAAGCGTTCTCTATAGCCGTCTCTACAGACGGGCTTACAAGGTGCGTAAAAAGGTGAATCAGTTCTTGAACCACCTCTTTTTGCACATCCGAGTTAGCCTCGTACGTAAGAGCGGCACGGGAGAAATTTTTTATAATTTCTGTTTTATCAAGCACTATCCGGCATCCTCGTTAATCTCTTTTAAAAATTTCTGTACAGAGCCTATGAAGCGTTGCCGCTCGGTTAGGAAAGGTGCGTGCCCGCTGTCAGCAAACTCTTCAATCTTTGAATTTTTCAAAAGGGTGTGCAGATTCCTTCCGGCCTCTACAGGACAGACGGTGTCTTTTGTGCCGTGAATAATAAGGGCTGGTGCCCTAACGGCTGCAAGGGAGCCTCTAAGATCGATACCGTAAAGAGCGCAAAGAGCGTTTGTAATTCCGGCGTAGTCGAATTTAGGGTAACAGCCGGGCGGTCTATTTCCGCCGGGCTCTGTGCATTCAATCGGGCCGGGCGGAGAGTACCTTTTTATAAATTCCTTAACAGGTGGCAGTTCCATCTCTGAAGCGGTGAAGTTGAGCGGATAGAATTTTTTAATCGTCTCTTCCGGTGATGAAGACATACCATCTATCATCACCGTTACCCTCCCCCCCGGTTGGCCATGCTCGAAACCTTCTCTGTTAATAAATGAGGCACCGGCGCCAATTAGAACAAGCGCCTTGAAGAGGCCGGGTTTTTTTGCCGCTGCGCTCAAGAGCGCCATCGCGCCGAGGCTCCATCCTACCCCGATTATGTAACCGTGCTCTGTGTTGCCGGTAACGGTTTTTATTTCGCGAAGCGCAGGGGCCAGAGTATCCGTGTCCCATTTGCCTGTTCCGCCATGCCCCGGCATGTCGATTTTGCGGCACTCGCTGCCGCCGGAAATCTCTTTGGCTATACCGTTCCAGACGTAAGAGTCCGTACCCCAGCCGTGCACGAATAGAAAGCGCGGGCTGATCATACGACTTCTCCGTTGTCCGATAACCGGGCATAGCTCTGTTGCAGCGTCTCTGTAATCGAGGTTAAAGCTTTACCAAGCTCTTCTTTTGAGTGTGCCGCCGTAACCGTTACACGCAGCCTCGAAGTTCCCTCCGGTACTGTAGGTGGCCGTATCGCCTGAATAAACAGCCCCCGGTCCGACACTCTTTTGCTTGCCTCTGTGCATTTTTTTGCGCTGCCTATAATAACAGGTAGAATATGCGACTCGCTCTTTAAGGTATCGATACCGGCGTTACTAAGCCCGTCACTCAAAAATTTTCTGTTCTCTTCAAGGCCCGCCCTCAAGGCCTGACCGCCTACTATAAGTTCAAGGGATTTTAACGTTGCGCAAGCGAGCGCCGGAGGCAGCGCGGTGGTGTAGATAAACGAACGGGCCTTTGAGATGAGCAGGTCTATCAACTCTTTTGTACCGGTTACAAAGGCGCCGAATGTTCCAAACGCCTTGCCGAATGTTCCGACCCGGATTATCTCCGGGGCAACGACGTTCAGCAACTCCGTTGTGCCTCTTCCGTACTCGCCAAGCGCGCCCACCGCGTGGGCGTCGTCGAGGATTATGGTGGCGTCGTACTTTCTCGCAAGACCGAGCAGTTCCGGTAAGTCCGCAAAGTTGCCGTCCATGCTAAAGAGTCCCTCGGTCAGTATCAGCTTTTTTTCGGCATCGGATTTTTTCAGTCTCCGTTCAAGAGAGTCTAAGCCGGAGTACCGTATAACCTTTGCTCTGCTTAAAATCGAAGCGTCTACTATGGAGGCGTGGTTTTGGCGGTCGGAAAATATTTCGGTTCCCCGCCCCGCGAGCACCGTGATTATGCCGAGGTTCGCGTTGTAGCCGGAGTTGAAGAGCAGCGCGGCCTCTGCGTCGAAGAAGTCTTTTATGCACTCTTCGAGCATGCTGTGCGGCGCCATTGTGCCGGAGACGAGGCGCGAGGCCCCGGCTCCAACGCCGTACTCTTCTACTCCGTTTATGAGCGCGCTTTTAACCTCAGGGTGGTTGGCGAGGCCGAGGTAGTCGTTAGAACACATTAAAAGCTGAGGCTCTTTTTTCCCCTTTACACGAACGTGCGTGCCTTGCGCCCCCTGTATGTTTTTCAGCTCTCGTTTAAGGCCGCTTGCCTTTAGCCGGGCGAGTTCCTCTGTTATATCGCTCTCTACTCTATTCATTCTCTATAGTATCTATTAGTGGGTTTTTGGTTTCAGGCCGAGGTCTTTAATCATCTTTATATCGTCTTCGGTCTTTCTTCCGGGTGTGGTCAGGTAGTTGCCTATCATCATGCCGTTGGCTCCGGCGGCAAAGAGCAGGCTTTGAAGGTCACGCAGGTTTTTGCCTCTGCCTCCGCAGACGACGATATCGGCAGTCGGCATCATCAGGCTAAAGAGCCCGATAATCTTAAGGCATTCGCGCGGGGTAAGGTTATCGCTCTGTTCGAGAGGCGTGCCCGGACGGGGGTCTAAAAAGTTTATAGGAACGGAGTCTACATTGAGCTGCGCCAAAGTCTCGGCAAGCTCGATTCTGTCGTCCCACGACTCGCCGAGCCCGAAGATGCCGCCGGAGCAGACGTAGAAGCCGGCTTTCTTGGCGTTGCGCACTACCTCTACATCCTCGTCGTAGCGGTGTGTCGTGCAGATATTCGGAAAGTACGAGCGGGAGGTTTCGAGGTTGTGGTGGTAGCTTTCGAGCCCGGCCTTCTTAAGTCTCTTCATTGTATCGGGTGTTAGGTTGCCGAGCGAGGCGCAGCGCTCCATACTTACAGACTTTTTCATACCCTCAAGCGCGCCGATAAGTTGCTCTATATCGCGCTCTTTTTCTACCTTTGTTCCGCTTGTGACGATTGAGAACTCCCGTGCTCCGGCGGCCTCGGCCTCTTTTGCGCTCTGTATAATATCTTCCGACTCTACCATGCTGTGGCTCTTGATATCGGTGGCGTAGTTTACCGATTGCGAGCAGAATGAGCAGTCTTCGGCGCATAAACCGGTTTTTGCGCTTGTAATGGCGCACAGGTCTACCTCTATGCCTTTGTGCTTTTTACGAACCTGTTCCGTTACCGGGAGTATCTCGGTTAAAGACTCGTCTGAAAGTTCTACGAACGCTTTAGCCTCCTCAGTATTGAGACCGGTTCCGTTAAGGCCCTTTTCCAAGGCTATTTCGAGTATATTTTTCATACACTTAGAGGTATCATAAGAACGGGCGC
>JAJRYL010000329.1 GCA_024275855.1 Deltaproteobacteria bacterium | reverse complement strand
AGAGGGCGCCGGGCTCGGGCTTACGATAAGCCACAGAATAATAAACGATCACGGCGGCGACATCGGCGTAGAGAGCGCCCCCGGAGCGGGCACCGTAGTTACCGTCTCTTTACCGGCTAAAGGTCTATCGACAAGTTGCGCCAAGGAGAACGACGCCTTTTTCTCTTAGCCCCGGTTCATACCCAGCCCCTTGTAACTTATCTATTTATACTTCCGCTCTCTGTCGTGCGAACCGCTTAAGTCTATCACCGGGCCTACAGGTATTATGCCGTACGGGTTTACCATCTTATGGCTCTTGTAATAATGCTCTTTTATGTGGTCGAAGTTGCAGGTGCCGGATACTCCGGGTACCTGGTAAAGTTCTTTTAAGTAGTTTCCGAGGTTCGGGTACTCGTATATGTGCAACCTGTTGCACTTGAAGTGCGTGTAGTAGACCGGGTCGAAACGCACGAGTGTTGTAAAGAGGCACCAGTCGGCCTCTGTAATAACGCTTCCGCAGAGGTAGCGTCTTTTGCCGAGAACCCTCTCCCATTTATCGAGCGCGGTAAAGAGTTCCGTTGCCGCCGACTTGTAAGCCTCCTGCGTGGTGGCGAAACCGGCCTTGTATACGCCGTTATTAATTGGTTCGTATATCTCATCTATTGCAGCGTCAATCTCTTCTTTCAACTCTTTTGGATAAAAGTCCTTTGCGCTCTTCGCCGCTATCTCGTTAAATTCCGTATCCAGTATACGCATAATCTCAAGTGACTGGTTATTGACTATTGTCTTCTCTTTCGTATCCCATAAAACAGGTACGGTAACCCTGCCTGTGTAGTGCGGGTCGGTTAACAGGTAGACCTCTCTCAGGAAGTCGCATCTATTTACAATATCGGGAAGAGCGCCGGGTGCAGAGCTAAAGTGCCAGCCGTCGTCACTCATGTAAGGGTCTACTATAGAGATGCCTATAACCTCTTCAAGCCCCTTCAGCTTTCGCATTATAAGTGCCCTGTGCGCCCACGGGCAGGCGAGCGATACGTAGAGGTGGTAGCGGTTGGGGTCGGGAGCGAACGGCGTAGAGCCGTTAGAGGTTACGCGGTCTCTAAAAGTTGTCTCGGAGCGCACGAAGCGTCCCTTTTTGTCGGGTTTGTACCACTCGGTACTCCATACCCCGTTTACAAGCTGTCCCATAGTTGTGTGCCTCCTTACTATAAGTCTAATGCAGGTTTTACTCTATCGCAAGAAAGTACTCAAAAAAAAGGCAGGCTCATAAACGCTCCTTCGTCTGTGCCGGGGTCTTAAGCTCGATAACCGTCTCTTTTAGAAACTCTTTGTCGTTCTTTTCCGGGTAGTCGATATTGTAGTGCAGCCCGCGAGACTCGCACCGGGACTCGGCGCAGGTTATAATTAATTTAGCTACCGTTGCGATGTTTCTAAGTTCGAGACAGTCGGCGGTTATGCGAAAGTCCCAGTAGTATTCGTTGATTTCGCTCTCAAGCAGCGTAATTCTTCTGCGCGCCCTCTCAAGCCTCTTGTTCGATCGAACTATGCCTACGTAATTCCACATAAAGCGGCGTACCTCGTCCCAGTTCTGGCTTATTACACCGGCCTCGTCGCTCGTAACGGCGCCGCGCGTCTCCCATTCAGGAATGGATGGCAGTACGGCACTGTTCTCTCCAAGCTCTTTGCCAGCGCTTGTCGCCGCGCTGTTGGCCATAACAAGGGCCTCTAATAACGAGTTGGAGGCGAGCCTGTTGGCCCCGTGAAGCCCTGTAGAGGCGGCCTCGCCAATGGCGTAGAGCCTCTCTATCGAGCTTTTTCCGTGCTCGTCCGTTTTAATGCCGCCGCAGATGTAGTGCGCCGCCGGAACTACCGGAATAGGCTCTTTTGTTATATCTATGCCGTAATCGAGGCATTTTTTATAGATGTTCGGAAAACGCTCTTTTACGAATTCCGGCTCTTTGTGACTTATGTCGAGATAGACGCACTCGTCGCCGCTCTTTTTAAGCTCAAAATCTATTGCTCTCGCTACTATGTCGCGCGGGGCAAGCTCCGCCTTTTCATGGTGCGCTTTCATAAACCGGGTAGAGTCGCTCAGTTTAAGTACAGCGCCTTCGCCCCTAAGGGCCTCGGTAATAAGAAAATTTTTCGCTTCGGGATGGTAGAGGCAGGTCGGGTGAAATTGCATAAACTCCATGTTGGCTATCTGCGCCCCGGCGCGGTAAGCTATGGCAATGCCGTCGCCCGTGGCAATGTTGGGGTTCGATGTGTAGACGTAGACCTTGCCTGCCCCGCCCGTGGCTATGACCGTAATTCGGGAAAGAAAGGTATGTACGATACCCTTGCGCTTGTCGAGCGCGTAACAGCCCCACGCAGCCTCTTTCCCTGCAGGGCCGACGAACTTGGAGTGCGTAAAAAGGTCTACCGCTATAAAGTCTTCATACAGGGTTATGTTCGGGGCGTTGGCTACGGCGTCCAAAAGCGCCTGCTCTATTACACGGCCCGTAATATCTTTTGCGTGTACGATTCTGCGTTTAGAGTGGCCGCCCTCTCTGCCGAGGTTAAGCTCTTTTATATTCCCGTTCTCCCTTGTAGAGAACTGAACTCCAAGCTCTATAAGCTCGTCTATCATGGCGGGGCCGTCGCGCACCACTTTTTCAACTATTCTTTTATCGCATAAGCCGGCCCCGGCGTTCAGGGTGTCGTTTATGTGAGACTCGAAGCTGTCAACGGGGCTGAGCACAGAGGCTATGCCGCCTTGCGCGTAGTAGGTGGCTGACTCGCTCGCCGTCTTTTTGTTATAATAGCAACGGAGCCGGACTTTGCCGCTTTTATGGCAAAGCTCAGCCCGGCGATGCCGGAGCCGATTACGAGAAAATCGGTCTTGCTTTCCATACGGGAGACCTCTTTTTTAATTAAATCCAGACTTCGACCGATATAATGGTTGGGTACTCTTAAAGTTATGATAAGCGGCTCGAATTGTCAATTTGTTTTACCTCTT
>JAJRYL010000328.1 GCA_024275855.1 Deltaproteobacteria bacterium | reverse complement strand
CCATAATCCTCTGCCCACCGCTCTATAATATCGTCGCTCGAACCGGTACTCGTTGCCACGACAACCGTATCTACGAGGCGGCACGCCTTCAGGCGATTTACTACATGAGCCAGTATAGGCACGCCGCAGATTTCCATCATAACTTTTCCCGGCAGGCGTGTTGACGACATTCTGGCCTGCACAATAGCCACAACAGACGATAACTTTTTATTAAAATCCGCCGCGCTCATCTATCTTCTCATCTCTGCGTTATCTCCACACTCTCAAGTGTAAGCGGTCTATCTTTCGCTATGCCGGCCTTCGCCCTCTTTCCGATCACGTTCTTCAGCTCGCCCGGCACAAGCCCGTAACAGTGGCGCACGACCTTAAGAGACTCAGGTTTAATAATCGCGCCTTCTTCTATATTTACAGCGGCATAGATGGCGCGGCGTGCGCCTACCCTCTCGCCAACCTCACCCTCTGACGGCTCTTTAACACCGCTGCCAAGAGCGGCCTCAAGGTTTCTAATGTCAATTACCATAGAGGTGAACTCGTCTACCTCCATTGCGTACGGGTGGTCCGGGCCGTTGGCATTTCTATCGAGCGTAATATGCTTCTCTATAATAGTAGCGCCAAGAGCCACCGATGCGATAGGAAGCAAAGCGCCCGGAGTATGGTCGGAGAGGCCGACCGGGCAGTTGAAGCGTCTTTTTAAGGCCTCGATCGAGCGGATATTACACTCGCCGTACTGCGGCGGATAGAGGACAACGCAGTGCAGAAGCCCGACCGTGCTGTTTCCCTCTTCCGTTATTACCTCTACGGCCCTCTCAACCTCGCTCATGTACGAGGCCCCGGTTGATAGAATTACCGGTTGGCCGAACCGGGCGACGTGCCTAAGCAGCGGCTCGTTGGTGATTTCACCCGACGCGATCTTAAAAAAAGGAACGCCTATCTCGTTCAACAAGTCGGCCCGTGCGGTCTCGAACGGGGCTGAGACAAAATCGATACCGAGATTCAACGCAAACTCTTTCAACTCAGCGTGCCACTCTACCGGAAGCGTCAAACGATCTACAACAGGGTAAGCCGGATGCGGCTCCCAGCCTTTACCTTCGGCGGTCGGCCTAAGCGGGTTCAAAAGCCCCGCCGCCGTAAAAGACTGGAACTTAACGGCGTCCGCTCCGGTGCCCTTGCTCGCGGTTATAAGCTCTTTGGCCTTATCCAAACTACCGTCGTGATTCGACCCTACCTCGGCTATAATATAAACAGGTTCTCCGGCGCCTATCAGGCGGCCATCTACTTGAAACTTCTCTTTCAACATTTCAGTCAGTCTCTTTCCGTCTTTAGTCTCTCTATTTAAAGAGGTACGATTATCAGCTCGACCGCTCTACACAGAGCCGCCGATAAGCTCTTTTATAATTGAAACCTCTTTTGCTTCGCTGGCAAACTCAAGCCTTGCGTTACACCCCGGACAGCAGAGCGCATGTCCGCTTCTGAAACGGTGGTACATTGCCCAGCCACGGTACTGCGAGTAACACTCGGTGCAGATCCACTTCAGCATAACGGTTACCTCCGACTTAAGTTAAAGAAGCTTAACGAGTTGCAAACCCAAAACACTCACTGCTCTTTCCGCCTATCAGCCGTTACTTCCGGTTATTCTCCGTTATTGCAACGAAGCGAGCACAGCGTCCGCTACGCCCTCTGCCTCGGCATCGGTTAAAGACGGAAAAATAGGCAGGCTTGCCTCGCGGGAGTAAAAGGACTCGGCAACAGGAAAGTCCCCCTCCGAGTAACCGAACCTCTCGCGGTAATACT
>JAJRYL010000327.1 GCA_024275855.1 Deltaproteobacteria bacterium | reverse complement strand
GGCCGCAGAGGCCGTGAAGCTCCAATTTCCAGAAGCCCGTTTTATTATAGCCGGTACCGGCCCGAGAGAGGCAGCGATAAAGGCGGCGATTAAAGAGGCCGGGTTAGAGCGGTTCGTGCTGATGACCGGGCACAGAACCGATGTGCCCGACGTGCTCGCCTCGCTCGATGTCTACGCGCAGCCTTCGTACGCTAACGAGGGCATACCGCAGTCCGTTATTCAGGCCATGGCAATGCGCCTGCCCGTTGTCTCTACCGACCTCGGGCCGTTAACCGAAATAGTTAAAAACGGCAAAAACGGGCTGACGGTTCCTGTGCGGGATTCAAAAGCGCTTGCCGGTGCGATTTTATCGCTTTTGGAAGACGAAAAGTTACGTGCGGAGTTAGGGCTTAACGGCAGGCATACGGTAGAAGAGAGTTTTACGATAGAGATAATGCTCGATAGAACAGAGGCACTCTACAGGGAACTTTCAGGCTCTTGACGGGGGTTGTGATTTTATCAGGCGCTTTATTTAAAGAGAGTGCAGCCGTACGGCACGGCTGAGAGGTTTTGCGAGGGTAAGAGATAGAAAAATAACACAGGTGCGAAAAAGAGAGAAGAGTGAACGTAGCTATCGTCTTAATGAAGTACAACCCTTACGGGGGGTACGAACGGCAGGCGGCCCTTATTACAGAGACGCTTGTCGAGCGCGGAGACGCCGTTACGGTCTTTGCGGGCGACTGGAAGGGCGGCCCTATTGAAACGGCAAAGGGTCTTAAGGGCAGCCTTGTTTTTCATAAGGTTCCGGTCGTGCGTCTCTCTTCGTGGTTGAAGGTGCTTACGTTCGCGCTCCGTTCAAGGCGCGAGATAGAGAACTCTTCAACAGGGTTCGACGTTATAGTCGCCTTTGACCGCACACTTAAGATGGATATCTACCGCGCCGGAAACGCCTGCCACAAAGAGTGGTTAGCGTATAGAAAAAGACATAATGATTTTATGGACAGGGTGTCGGTAAGCACGAATATGCTGCACAGGGTAATAAACACGATAGAAGAGAGTATCTTTAAGGGCGTAAATAGAGGCGACATAAAGGTCGTTGTGCTGTCAAAGAGCGGCAAAGAGCAGATAGAGCGTTTTTACACTGTAGGGGAAAAGCCGGACAGCTTTGTTATAATTCCTCCGGCGATAAACCTTAAACGGCTCAGCGGTAATAGCAGGCCGCGCAAAAAAGTACGTGATGAGCTTGGCATAAAAGAGAGTACGCTTGTGTTGCTGCACGTAGGGTCGGGTTTTAAGATCAAGGGACTTAAGTCCACTGTCGGCGCTCTGGCAGAGCTTGTGAAAAGAGGGGTGGACGTTAAGTTAATCGTCGCCGGACAAGACAAAAAAGAGACCGCCCGCTTAAAGACGCTCTGTTTAAAGCTTAAGGTCAGCGAGAGGGTAAGGTTTTTAGGCGGCGTAACCGACGTTGTCAGCCTGTACGGCGCGGCCGATATTTTTGTGCTGCCGTCCAACTTCGAGACCTTCGGAATAGTCTTTATGGAGGCGCTCTACATGGGGCTTCCGGTTATTGCCGGCAGGGGCGCCGGTGCCGCCGCCCTTATAGAAGAGGCGTTAAAGAGCGGTAAAAAGATCGGCAAAGTAGTGGACGTACCGGCAGCGCCATCTGTTCTTGCGGAGAGTATTTTAGAGGTTGCAAAGGCCGAGCGGGCCTTTGAGCGAAGCGGCGTTATAGAGCTTGAAAAGAG
>JAJRYL010000326.1 GCA_024275855.1 Deltaproteobacteria bacterium | reverse complement strand
CCCCTGCCGCGCCAGCTCTTTACATACCACGCGTGCATTGCGCCGGCATAGTAAAACCAGACGATGAAAGACCAGAGAACCTTCGGTTCCCACATCCAGTAGACGCCCCACGCTAGGTACGCCCAGATAGCGCCGGAGAACATTGCCGCAGAAAAGAGGGCAAAACCCCACAGTATGCAACGCCCGGCAATGTCTGAAAATTTTCTCGCAGTTATTGAGTCCCTCTCCCGCGTCTCGGAGATCAACGATACCGTTGCCGCCGCAAAGGCGAGAGTAAAAAGGGCGTAGGCCGCGAACGACGCCGTAACATGAGTCTCGAACCAACGGGTTCTAAGCACAAGGTTAAGCGGCGCGCCGGGTTTAAAGTTAAGCAGCCCGGCAAAGAGGGCTGACATGGCCACCGGCAGCGTAATCATCTCGGTTACGCGCTCTGAATACCTGAGGGCCACAAAGAGCGAGACAAAGACCGTGCACCACGAATAGAAGAGCAGCGTCTCGAACATGCTCGCCATAGGGGCGTGCCCGGTATTGGCTATACGCACCCCTAACGCTACCGTATGGAGGCCGAAACCGGTTACAATAACCGCTAAAGACAGGGGGCCGAAACGCGCGGCTCCGAGGCCGTTATAGACAAAAAGAAGCAACAGGCCAAGAGCGTAGAATAAGAGCGAGGCATATAATAGTTCAATCATTAAACTCCGCCTACCTTCCCCTTGTCCCGTTCCATATGTAGCTGTGTATCTGAAGCTGAAGCCTTACGTTCAGCGAGTCCCCAAGTATCCACTCGGCCAGATCCTTCGGTTCCATACCCGGCTTTACAGGGGCAAAAAGTATCTTATCCGTCTTGCCCTTAACATATTCAACTAAAAAATTCTTCGCGAAATCGTAATCGGCCCTGCCTCCGATAACAAACTTAAGCTCGTCAGACGGGGTGATATACTCAAGGTTATCTACAAGAAAAGAGCCGGCCTGCCCGCTCGACGGACACTTTACATCCACCACCTTTATAACCCTTTCATCAAGCCCTTCGAGCGATACGGAGCCGTTGGTCTCTACCATTACGGTATACCCAAGCTCAAGCAGAGACTTGGCGAGCGTTAAAGAGGCGGCCTGCAAAAGGGGCTCTCCGCCGGTAATCTCTACGGTTTGACACTTATACCCCTTAACCTCAGCGATAACGGCCTCTACGGTAAGTTCGCGGCTCTTTTCATCCGTATTGGCGTACATGGTATCGCACCAGCCGCAGTTAAGGTTGCAGCCCGACAGGCGCACGAAGATGCACGGGGTACCCGCATAACTCGACTCTCCCTGTATAGAGAGAAATATTTCGCTGATCTTCATCCGATACCGGCTCCCGTACTATTTCCATTTTATGAAACGCTGCAAAGTAATAATTATACCATACGGAGCGAGCGGGAGGCCAGTTTTTAGAACTTAAGGGAGTACGGCTTTTTAAAAAAAACCTGCTTCGAACTCCGCCTTATTTCTTCTCTTATCTCTTAAAGAGTAACGAAACGGGACAGGGGTAACCCCCTGTCCCGTTTCGTCCCGCCTATTTTCGTTCCTCAACCTTATAGCCGTTATTTATTCTTGTCGCTGCTATTTTCGTTGCTCTTGTCATCCGTATTAGCGGGCTTCGGTTTTTTCTTGGGTACAGGCCTGCCAAAGGTCTTGTACTTTGTGGCAAGCGCGTGCAGCCTGCGCTCTACAATGTCATTAACGGTACCTTTTGCAAAACGACCTTTATCGTCCCGCTCTCCAACGGCAACTTTGGTCAGTATCTCAAGCCCCTCGTCAACAAACTCTATCGGGTAGATATGGAATCTCTCTTCATTTACCGCCTCGACAACGTCGCGCCGCAACTGAAGGTTCTTAACATTCCTCTTTGGCAGTATAACGCCCTGGGTACCGGTCAACCCGCGCTCGTTGCAGATATCGAAGAAGCCCTCTACCTTAACATTCACACCGCCTATCGGCTGCACAGCGCCCATCTGGTTCATAGAGCCGGTAATAGCTACTCCCTGCTCCAGAGCCAGACCAGAGAGGCTCGACATAAGCGCGTACACCTCGGCGCATGTCGCGGAGTCGCCGTCAATCTCGTCGTAGAGCTGCTCGAAACAGAGCGAGGCCGCAAGCGTTAACGGAAAGGTTCTGGCAAAACGGTCGCCTAAAAAACTCTTAATTATCATCAGCCCCTTGTTGTGCAGCTTACCGCTTAGCTTTACTTCACGCTCTATATTAACGACACCGGAGTCCCCCATATAGGTACGCGCCGTTACGCGCGACGGCTTACCGAAGGCGTAGTCGCCGGGGTTGAGCACGGCAATGCCGTTTACCTGACCGACAACCGCGCCTTTAGTATCTACCATAAGCGTATCTTCGGTTATGTACTCCCTGTACTTCTCCTCTATCTTGGAGTGCCGGTACCTCTTCTCCTCTTTGGCCTTTTCAACATGCGCCCCCGTTACGGCTTTGGACTTTTCCAAAGAGGCAAAGTGGCTCGCCTCTATCAGCAGGTTCTTAATGTCGTTAAAACGCGCGGAGAGTTTGCCCTTGTCGGCGGCGAGACGGCAGCCGTACTCGGCGATACTTCCGACTCCTGTCGGGTCGAACGGCAACAACCCCTCCTCTTTGCACCGCGCGCCCACAAACATGGCGTACTTCTCTATATTTTTGTCCGTTCGATCCATTACATTGTCAAAGTCGGCCTTTACCTTAAAGAGCTTGCGGTACTCTCTATCCGCGTTATAGAGCAGATAGTAGAGCATCGGCTCACCGATAAGAACGAGTTTTATCTTCGCCGGAATCGCCGACGGTTTCATAGCGGAAGCGCTGACCGCCCTGAACTGCTCCCATACGTCTTCAAACAGAATTACGCCGGTCTTTATAAGCCTCTTTAAAGAGTCGTAGACAAAGATGTTTCTCAGCACATCTATAGCGTGCACCACAAGGTAACCGCCGTTGGCCCTGTGCGCCGCTCCGGCCTTTATCATACTGAAATCGGTGGTAGCCATGCCGAGTTGAAAACGGTACTCTACACGGCCAAAAAGGTTGCTGTAAGTAGGGTTAGGCTCGTAGATAACGGGCGCGCCTACAGTTGCTGAATTATTTACCACAACGTTTACCCTGTACCGCTCGTAGGCCGGTTCGTGATTCTGCTGAAATTGAATAGGGCCTATCGCAAAGGGCATCTCTTCTTTCGGCCTGAAGTCGTCTATATTGCGAAGCAGGTCGGTCTTTAAGCGGGTAATAAAACCGGCAACCTTCTCCAGCTCTTTAAACTTCTCCAGCAGCTCGTTGAAGGTAGGGGTAACGACATAGAGAACCATCTCGTTATCGAGCGCCCTTATGCGCTCTTTCGCCTCTTTGTCGCTCTTTCTCGCTTCGCGAATCGTATCGCTCAGCTTGTCCTGAACGAACTTCAAGTCGTGGTTCAGCCTCTCCAACCGCTCTTTCGGAAGCTTCGATATCTCGCTCTGAGAATACGCCTTGCCGTCTTTACCCGGCGCGACACTTAAGCCCCCGGCACTCTTTTTTAAGATAAACCCCTTCTCTTTGGCTACTACTTCGAGCCGCTCAAAGAGCACGCGCGTTATCTCCTGCTGCCCCTCCAAAATCTCGTCGCGATGCTGTTCGTAATCTTTAGACTCAAAAACCTTTGGAATATCGCGCCTTAAAATAGCCACCAGCCCGGCCACCTCGTTAGCGAACTCAATCCCTCGCCCCGAAGGCAGGGAGAGAGCCACGGGTTTATCTGGCTCCACAAAATTATATACGTAACACCAGTCGTCGGGAACAGCCTCGTCTTTCGCCTTGCGCTCAATGGCCTTTTTTACCGTGGTGTACTTACCGGTTCCCCCCTCGCCAAGCACAAATACGTTGTAATTCGGGTTCTCAATACCGAGGCCGAACTCAAGGGATTTAATCGCCCGGGCCTGGCCTACAATCTCGTCCAACTCCGGCAACTCCTCCGTTGTGGTAAATGAGAATACCCCGGGGTCGCATTGCCATGCAAGCTCATCGGCTTTAAGTCTTTCAGGCTCTTTTATCTCTGCCATTATTTACCTCTTATTGGTTGCGCAGTACTTTAAAACGGGTCAATGGCTGTGGTTGTGTCCGTGCTCTTTATGGACGACCGTACCGAAAATATCGCCGCGGTCGCACCCGACGCACTCGGCCTGCAACGTTGTGTAGTGAATATGAAATAGGTCGGCAAGCCGTTCATTCACAACATTAAAGATCTCTCCCATGCGCGCCCTCTCGGACGGGGTTATTTCGACATGCGCGCTAAGGGCGTAAACGTTGTGGCAGATGCTCCATATATGGAGGCTGTGCACGCTCTCTATTCCTCCCGTCTCTTTTATCTCGTCAACCACCCGGGCCAGATCAATCTCCGTCGGCACGCCTTCTAAAAGTATATGCGAAGACTCTTTAAGTATCTTAAAGGCGCCGAAGAATATTATTCCTCCGATAGCGAAACTGATTAGAGGGTCGATGGCGAACCAACCCGTGTAGTAGATTACTATT
>JAJRYL010000325.1 GCA_024275855.1 Deltaproteobacteria bacterium | reverse complement strand
TTCCATAAAGGACCTGTACCGCTCGCCTGATTGGTGTGATGAGGTGTATGGCAGAAGATACATACTTCCGTAGTTGAGCCGGTTCTTATAACCCTGCCGAACGCCCCGAGGTTATGCCTTGAAAAAGCTATACCTCCAGCCGCCATGCCGGCAGTATAGTCGGTAACCGTAGCACTTCTAAGCGCGCCCGCGGATACATCCGTATGTATAAAGAGCGTAGCGGCAAAAATCATGCTGCCTAACATCAATAATCTTTTCATTTTTACCCCTTGCCTATAGTGGAAAGATCAAGAATATCTGTTTATTCTTACCGATACGCTACTAAATTACTAAACAAAACAATGCGGGATACCGTATATACTACAACATTAAAACGTGTTACCCGCATGATAATTGACTCTAAAAGTTACCATCTATAAAAACCGGATATTACTTATTACCGACTCTGCGACAGACTGAAAAAAGAACGCTTACTGAACACAAAAAAATGCCACCGATATATACCTTTATGAATTAAAGGCTTATCGTGGCATCCATCGCCGCTTCAAGTACCCTTCATGAGTAACAAGAAGTAATTAAGTTACACCTATTATACATTTATATTAATAAGTGTCAAGCTAAAAATCGCACTTACTGGCACCTTTTTGGTTCTTCAAAACCTATATAGCTGAATTTACTACAAAAACCATACGTTATGTTTTTTACAGTGTTAAAAACATTTAATACTGCATTAAAGTTCGCCGTTAACCTGCCTGTTCACCCCGCCATCCCCTACTTATCCGAAAAAGCCTTCAGCTTTATACATCTCTTCGGGTGGCGAAGCTTGCGCAGGGCCTTGGCCTCGATCTGACGGATCCTTTCACGCGTCACATTAAAGTGCGCGCCAACCTCTTCAAGCGTATGGTCCTTGTTCTCCCCTATGCCGAACCTCATTCTCAAAACCTTCTCTTCGCGTGGCGAGAGCGTAGCGAGCACCTCATTCATATGGCCGGTCAGGTCGTTGCTTACCATCTCGTCATGAGGAATAGTAGCCTCTTTATCCTCTATAAAATCTCCAAGCATGCTATCGCCCTCGTCCCCCACTGGAGTTTCGAGCGAAATCGGCTCTTTTGCTATCTTTAAGATCTTACGTACTTTTTCAAGTGGCATGCTTAGCCGCTCGGCAAGCTCTTCGGGTACCGGTTCCCGTCCAAACTCCTGAACAAAGTAGTGAGATGCGCGCACTACCTTATTTATAGTCTCGATCATGTGAACCGGTATTCTTATAGTACGCGCCTGATCGGCTATAGCGCGCGAGATGGCCTGACGTATCCACCACGTGGCATAGGTAGAAAACTTGTAGCCGCGCTGGTACTCAAATTTTTCCACCGCCCGCATAAGGCCGATATTGCCCTCCTGAATAAGGTCGAGAAACTGCAGGCCCCTGTTCAAGTACTTGCGCGCAATGCTCACAACAAGCCGCAGGTTAGCCTTGGTAAGGCTCGCCTTTGCCTCCTCAACCTGATCCTCAAGAGAGCCTACCGTCTCAAGTACCAGCTCAAGCTCATCCGGGCTTAAACCCGCCTCGGAACCGAGCCTCTCTATCGATGCGGTTATCTCGGCCCGCCTTGCCGTTTCCGCGGACTCAAACTCCGTCTGAAGGGTATCGAACTCACGGGCTATAGCTACAAGCCTGTGCAAAACGGTTTCGTAAATATCGCTCTTCTTCTCTATAGCTATCAACAGCTCTATCAGGCGCGGCTCTTGCTTCTCAGCCCCTTTTTTACGGTAAACCTCATAAATCTGTACAGCCTCTTCGATATTTTTGAAGATATTTTCAAGGTCTTGCTCATCTTCGGAGATAAGCCCTACATCGTCATCAAAATCTATTACCTCGCCATCGGCCTCCTTGCGCTCTATAAGCCTGACACGAAGCGCGTTTACCTCGTCGATTATTACGGAGGTCTTTAAAAACTCCCTTGTTACACTGACCTTGCCGCCCTCTATCCTTTTAGCAAGCGACACCTCTTCCTCTTTTGTCAGCAGGTGCTCAGAACCCATCTCTTTGAGATAAGCCTTTACCGGATCGAAACCGTTGCCTGTATCCCCCACGTAAAAGCTGTTACGGGCATCCGTCGCCTTAGGCGCCTCAGGGTTCTTTACACCGGCATCGCCTGCGGTATCGAGGTCGAGTTCCGGCTCAATATCCGTATCAAGCCCGGAATTGAGTTCAGGCTCTTCTTTCCTGTCGGTTATCATAGAATTTTCTTTCCCTTATATTTCCACGGGGCTTACCTACACTCCCTTAGCGTCTCTTAACGGACTGAGCCCTCTGCGCGCGCTCTCTAACCTGCCTGGCCTCTTCGTGCCTGCCGGACTCCTCAAGGTCGTGAATCATCTTCAGGGTCGCCGGTTTCAATCTATCAAAATGGAGTATCTTCGCGATGCTGTCATTTAACATCCGCTCCGGCTCTATTACAAAACCGTCATCTTCATTTATCATCGCCGCGGCGACCCAGGCCTTTAACCTCGATTCTTTAAGCTCTCCGATAAGAACAGAGAAATCCGGAGTTTTATTACTTTCGAGGTACGACGCCACAATACGGCCCGCCTCTTTCACCTCAGAGTCTTTGAACTCGTCTATCGCCGCGCTGACCCTCTTACTATATAAATCGGGATGTTTTAGAATAACCTTAAGTAAAGTAAGCTCGGCCCTTCCGGCAAAACGTCCGGGCGCGCTATTAGCGGGTTTAAAGAGGGTATCGCTGCTATCCAAACCCCGTTGTTTCGCTTTGGCGCTCTGCCCTTGCGTTAAACCGTTAATCGCGTCGTGAACGGTATCGGGCGGCAGGTTAACGGCATTGGCCACGCGCGGCACGTAATGGCCCCGCTCAACCACGTTTTTCACAAGGGCCAACTGCGCTACCGCCGCGTCGAAATAGGCGCGTTTTCCCTCCGGCGTACTCATACTGTTTTTCTCTTCAAGCTCGTCAAAAAAGAAGTCCATCAACGTGCCTGCTTCTATTATAGCCATTTTCATCGCCTCTGCGCCTTTTGAGGCTAAAAATTCATCCGGGTCCTTACCGAAACCGAGATTTATTCTCCTGCAAGGCACATCCTCTTCAAGAAAAACGGCAAGAGATCTTAGCGCGGCCTTTTTGCCCGCGTCATCGGCATCAAAAAGCGTATAGACCGGCCCGCCGCAGCCCTTAAGGGCACGTACGTGCCCGTGTGTCATTGCCGTGCCCATGCTCGCCACCGTATTGGTAAAACCGGCCCTGTGCATCGCAAGCACATCAAAGTAGCCCTCTACGACAATCGCGGCAGAGTGTTTCGAGATAGAGGCCCAGGCGGCAGAGAGGCCGAAAAGTACGGTACCCTTTTTAAAGAGTACCGTCTCCGGGCTGTTCAGGTACTTTGGCATGGCATCGTCGGCAAGAGCGCGCCCCCCGAAACCGATCACACGGCCAGTCCTGTCGGTTATAGGAAATATAAGACGGGCACGGAACCGGTCGTAGTAACCGTTGCCGCCCTTTTTAGCGGCTACAAGGCCGCCCTTTTCGGCCATGTCGAGCGAAATGCCTTTACCCTTGAGGCAGGTTACAAGACCGTCCCAACCGTCGGGGGCGTACCCGACGCCAAAAAAGTTTAGAAAATCTTTATCGGTAAAACCGCGCCCTTTGAGGTATTCGCGCGCTACAGCGCCGGAAGGCGAATAGAGCGTACGGGTAAAGTAGGCGGCGGCCTCGCTGTTGGCTTTATACAAAGAGTCTTTAAAACTCGTTACCGCGCTCTTTTCAGGCTCGACATCGACACCGTAACGCTCACCGAGCTTACGTACCGCCTCAGGAAATGTAAGGCCGTCGAGCTTCATTATAAAAGAGATTACGTTACCGCCTTCGTTACAGCCGAAGCAGTAGTAGATTTCCTTCTGTTCGTTGACAGAGAAAGAAGGGGTCTTCTCGGAGTGAAACGGACAGAGCCCGACGTAACCGGAGCCCTGCTTTTTTAGCGCCACATGCCCGGAGACCACATCGACTATGCTCGCGCGTGCCCGTATCTCTTCTATCTTCTCTTTAGGTATCATATAAAATGTCGTCAGGTATTATAAGTGTATCGCCGGATATAGTCGGGTGATCGCCTTGACAAAAATAAAAAAGCACTTCAACAAAAACAGATCGGATAAAAAAGAGAACGGATAACGAGCACATGATAAAGATAATTGAAGGCGGGGTTATAAAGATTAAAAAACCGTTTTTTGCTACTTTACAAAGAGCTGTGGCGTTACTTAAGCTCAACCATCGTCACACCGCCTCCGCCTCTTGCCCTGTCCCCAATGGCGAACCTTTTAACAGCGGGATGAACGGACAAAAAACGGTC
>JAJRYL010000324.1 GCA_024275855.1 Deltaproteobacteria bacterium | reverse complement strand
GGTTCTCGAACCCGGCAGCAGCGTTACTACCGTTGCCGAAACGCTCACTTCAAGCTTTTTTCGCGCCTCTTCCCCAGTCAGTTCGCACTGAGCTTTTTCTACAACCGGGTTGCCGACGAACTCTACGTCTATGCCGGTCTTTTTGTATACCTCTACCTCGAACGGAAAGATTACAAGCATCTTGTCTACGAGCCTGGAGATCTTCCATACCCTTTTTTTACGCCACGCCCATACCTGCGGGCTTATGTAGTAGATTACCGGTACTCCCAACCGGCGCGCCTCTTTAGCTATTTTGAGGTTGAAGTCAGGAAAATCTATAAGTACAACGGCATCGAAGTTGCCGTTTTGCAGCACCCCTTTAAGTCTTTTAAGGGTTGATAATATTTTCGGTAACCGGGCTACTACCTCTGTAATGCCGACTACCGACACCTCTTTAAAGTCGAGCCCGACAAGCCCGGCGGAGCGCATGGATCTTCCGCCCATGCCGTTAACTACCAGGTCGGGCTCCTTCTCTTTTAAGGCTCTTATAAGGGCTGCCCCGTGGTGGTCTCCTGACTCTTCCCCGCTGCTTATAAATATTTTTTTAGCCATACCCCGCCTGTGAAAAGAGTTCTGTTCAAGTTAGCGCCGGGCCGGTTAAGAGACCGGTTATTTAACCGGTTCGTGCGGTGAAACCGCTACCGCGGCCTGAATCTGCGAAGCGACCTCAAGCGCTACAAGCCCTTCGTGCCCCGACACCAACGGCCTTTTTCCTGTAGCGGAGCAGGAGAGAAAGGCTTTTATCTCTTCTAAGAGCGAGTCGCTCTTGACTATATCGAGTTCGGCATCTATCAGTTTTGCGTAACCGGCCTCGGTGTCGGGGGTTATATGCGCAATTGTAATATGCTGCTCAGCGTAGTCGATATGGATATTGTTCTTTGGCTGGTAGATATTTATAACACGCTGCCGTTCGCGCGAGACCCTGTTTGCGGTAATGTCCGCTACGCAGCCGTTTGCGAAACGCAGCCGCGCGTTGGCCATATCCACATTATCCGTAACGACCGGAATCCCTACCGCGTCTACCGATACTACGTCGGAGTTGACAAGGCTCAGTATTATATCGATGTCGTGAATCATAAGGTCGAGTATTACGTCAACATCCGTGCTTCTGTTCGGAAACGGGGAGAGCCGCTTCGACTCTATGAACATGGGGCTGTTCACCCTGCCTGCAAGCGCCGTTACCGCACCGTTAAAACGCTCAAGGTGGCCGACCTGCAAAATGGCGTTAGACGCCTCTGCCGCTTCGACAAGCTTTTTTGCCTCGCCAGTATCCATTGCAATCGGTTTTTCAACCAGCACATCTATGCCGCGGGATAGAAAATCGGCTCCGATCTTAAGGTGGGTCTCGGTAGGCGTTACTACGCTTACGGCGTCTACCTTGCCTATAAGTTCTCTGTAGTCGGAGTAGGCGCGTGTACCTACCTCTTTTGCGACCTTGCGCGCGCCCGATATGTTAAGGTCGGCAACGCCAACGAGTTCTACGTTGTCGAGCCCGGCGTACTTATGGGCATGAAAACGCCCAAGGTGCCCAACCCCTATAACGGCTGCCCTAATTCTATTCGTCTTCATTCTGCTCGCTCTTTTTTTTGTGTCTCATACGCGTTATGCCGCGTGTAGAGTTTTCTATAGAGTCTATAAACCGCCTTGCATGAACGGATTCCGGCAGCTCGGTCTTCATCTGTTCTGCCGCGTCCTTTGTAGAGAGCGACGATTTGAAGAGTATAGTATAACATCGCCTGATTTCGTCTATATCGAGCTTGCTAAAACCTTTTCGCCGTATGCCGATCATGTTAAGGCTTTTTACGTGCGCGCGGTTGCCAACGGCAAGCACGTACGGTGGAATGTCTTTGCTTACCGCGGAGGCGCCTCCTATTATGCAGTACGCCCCTATGTTTACATGCTGGTGTACGGCGACAATGCCGCCGACAATAGCGTACTCGTCTATATTAACATGGCCGGCGAGTGTCGCGTTGTTGGCCATAATAATGTTGTCGCCGAGGTTGCAGTCGTGGGCGATATGGACGTAGTTCATAAAGAGGTTGTTGCTGCCGCAGACGGTCTTGAGGCGCTCTTTTGTAGTCGCCCTGTGTATGGTGACAAATTCACGTATTACGTTGTTGTCACCGAGAATGACCTCTGTCTTCTCTCCCTTGTATCCGAGGTCCTGGGGCGGAGCCCCTATTGAGACGAACTGGAAGATGTGGCAGTCACGCCCTATGGTTGTCCATTTGTCTATAACCGCGTGGGAGCCTATTTTTGTTCCGGCCCCTATGTTAACCTCTTCACCTATAACGGTATACGGGCCTATCTCGACATTGTAGTCGAGTTCCGCAGTAGGGTGAATCACGGCTGTCGGGTGTATTCGTACACTGTTACTCTTTTTTGCCTCAGTACTCATCCGCAAAGCCCGCCTTTCAAATTCAGATAAACACGCTATTTGAAGAGTTCGTGTTTCATACTCTTCCGGAACCGGTATGTCCGGTTACTTGTCCATTATAGTAGCCATAAGCTCGGCCTCGGCGGCGACACTGCCCTCTACCGTAGCCTTGCCGCTAAGTACCCATATCTTTCCACGGGCTTTTTTAACCGTTACCGTAATCTCAAGTGTATCGCCGG
>JAJRYL010000029.1 GCA_024275855.1 Deltaproteobacteria bacterium | reverse complement strand
TAAGGTTAGAAAGCACGGGCTTTAGGCCGTAGCGGTTCATTTTGAAAAATCGCCGCTTTAGTTCCATATTCGGTTCAAGGTATCTACTGTGCGTTACCGCCCCTGTTTAAAGCTCGAATACTTCAGCGGGTTCGTCTTTTACGATCTATTTGTGAAAACCGTTGAATGCCGCAGATCTCTTTAACATACCTCACTGCCCTGCCGGATCGTACTCTTTTGAAAAAATATAGCCGGTATTACAGATCCCTATTGATATTGACATTCATTTTCACTATAATGGTACGCCTACCCTTTAAACCTTTTAAGTAAAAAAGGAGAGAATATGTCTTTACCGGAAAGGTTTCGAGCTTTACTCTACACCGCATTACTTATTTTCACACCGGCGGCAGCCATGGGGGCAAATGGAGCCAACTTCGTGCTCTACAATCATCATACCGAAGAACCGGGAGAACTCGAAGTAATGTTCATGAACGATATCGGCCAGGAGGCCGACTCTACAAGGTATACGGCTCAGATGGTGGAGCTCGAGCTTGGCGTTACTGAACGCTGGACGACAGCGCTGATGATGGAAGGGCAGACAACCTCAGGAGAGGGCGGTTATAACTTTACCGGGTTCAGGTGGGAGAACCGGTACAGGGTATTTGAATACGGTAAATTTCTAAATCCTGTACTTTACGTTGAGTATGAAGACCTTGGGGAGGATACGAAGTACGCAATGGAGATAAGCGGCAGAGAGGACGCGAGGGTGCATTTAAAGAGCCGACAGAGGGAGAGGGTGCTTGAGACCAGGTTAATCCTTGGTCACGATTTTACGGAAAAGTTCAATATCTCTTTTAATTGGTTAAACGAGAGTGACCTCGATACCGGGGTAACCGCCTTCGGATATGCCGTCGGGTTTAATTATGGAGTTGCAAAAAAAGGGAGGTTGGAGGGCGGACACGATTCCGGCACCGGGGTAACGTTAGGTCTTGAGCTTTTTGGCGCTCTGGGTGACAGCGACAAGGGGGTTACGACGGATGCCGACATTACCCAGCATTACCTTGCGCCTAACATAATGCTGCGCTTTACAGGCGGTACAATGGTAAAGTTCGGAGGCGCGGTGGGACTTACTAACGTAAGCCGGGACATATTCAGAATGGCGGTCGGTTATAAGTTTTAGATGCTTTAAAACGACAGAAGAGAAATTAAAAAAAGGGGGCCTGTTTTCAGGCCCCCTTTTTAAATCATGTTAAGCTTATAAGGCAGTAACCGGTTTTACCCGCTTTTACAGAAAAAATATCGAACCGGCTGATTAATCCTGCGGCGGATTCGGCTTGTAAGGGTTGCGGTAGACGGTCTGTTCCGTTTTGCAGGTTGACCGTCAAAAAGTTAAATCAGCCCCGGAAAACCGTTCGGAGTATCAGCCCCGGAGAATCAGCCCGGAAAACCGCCCGGAAAATCAGCCGTCGGCAAAACCTTTAAGCAGTTTCGCCCGTGTAGGGTGGCGCAGACGGCGTATCGCCTTTGCCTCTATCTGCCGTACCCTCTCTCTTGTAACCCCAAGCACGCGGCCTACCTCTTCAAGAGTATAGTCCTGCCGCTCGCCGATGCCAAAGCGCATTCTAAGCACCTTCTCTTCGCGCGGCGTAAGGCTGTCGAGCACCATCGTGGTCTGGTCGGAGAGGTCCTTCTCTACTGCGGCGTCCGCCGGAGACGGAGATTTTTCGTCTTCGATAAAGTCTCCGAGCGATGACTCTTCGTCGTCGCCTATCGGGGTTTCGAGACTTAGAGTCTGCTTCATCAGCCTCAGTATTATTCTGACTTTTGCTATGGGAATATCCATTCTACAGGCAATTTCATCAGGGTACGGCTCTCTGCCAAGCTCTTTTAACAGCTGGCGCGAGGTCTGTAGAAGCCTGTTTATGGTCTCTATCATATGTACCGGTATGCGGATGGTACGGCCATGGTCGGCTATAGAGCGCGTAATGGCCTGACGGATCCACCACGTAGCGTAGGTAGAGAACTTGTATCCCTTTTTGTAGTCGAACTTGTCTACCGCCTTCATAAGGCCGATATTACCCTCTTGAATAAGGTCGGAGAACTTGAGACCGAGGTTGATATATCTTTTGGCTATAGAGACGACGAGGCGCAGGTTGGCCTCTATAAGGCGCTGCTTAGCCTCTCTCATGTTGTAGTTGTTAAGCTTCACCTCTTTCGAGAGTATCTTAAGGTCGGCTCGTTTCATGCCGAGCTTTCTCATAACCCGCCTTACGCGAAGTTTTGCCCTCTCGGCCTTCTTCGGCCCGCGTTTCTTCTCTTCACGGCACAGGAGCCGTTCGAGCCTGATAGTACGAACAACGATGCGAAGTATCATCTTTTGCGAGATATTGGCGTTTTTCAGAAAACGGTATACACCTTCGGGTTTGCGTCTTTTGAGTTTCTCAAACTTCGTTACCCTGCTGTTTATCTGAGCCTCGTCGTATACTCCGGTCTCGTCGGCCTCTTCAATAAGGTCTTTAAGCCCGGCGTGCCCGTCTCTTATTCTGTTGGTAATTCGTGTTACTTCACGCAGGGCGAATGGGCTGTTAAGGGTCAGCTTTCTAAGCTGCGCCCTGCCCTCTTCTATTCTTTTGGCGTACACGACCTCTTCTTCGCGCTTCAAGAGCGGAACGGCCCCCATCTCGCGCATGTAGATGCGCACAGGGTCTTCGACTCTTTCCGTCTCAACAGCGCTCTGCTTGGTAACGGTCAGGTTGCTGCCGCTGTCTGCGTTATCAGCGGAATCGACAACCTCTATGCCTAAGTCTCTCAAAGTCTCTAAAAGGCCGTCCATTTCTTCAACGGAGAAGCTTCCTTGAGGCAGAGCGTCGTTTATCTCGTCGTAAGTAAGAAAGCCCTTCTCTTTGCCGTTCTCAATGAGACCGCCGAGGTTATAGCTATTTTTTTTGGCAGTTCTTTTGGCCATTAAAATCCCCTTTGTCCAGATATTCTTATAACTTAATGTCTTTAGGGTCGAAATCATAATATTCTACTACAATTTACCGGTATTTGTCAAGGGCAGGAGAGTAGTTAAGAAAAAAACTTGTAATACTCTTGCGTTGCTTATAATATAATATACTTGATCTTTTTTTCGTCCGTATTAATTGTTTATTAAAGTTTGATAAGAAAAAGCCAATAATATAAGTCTTACCCTTTATTGTTGTATAATAAGGGGACGTAAAGAGAAGATTTTTACATCACAACGAGGAGAGAAGATACTTATGTCGAATGCTAACATTAAGAACGATTCTTTTTTAAAAGCTTGCAGGCGCGAAAAAGCGCCTCATACTCCGGTTTGGTTGATGCGTCAGGCAGGGCGTTACATGAAGGAGTATATGAAGATAAAGGAGACGCATACCTTTTTGGAAATGTGCAGAACCCCGGAGCTTGCCTGCGAAATAACCATGCAGCCGATAAACGCCTTTGATCTCGATGCGGCGATAATCTTTGCCGATATACTTTTACCGCTAAAGGGTATGGGTATAGAGCTTGAGTTTGCAAAGAACATGGGGCCGGTTATCTCCAACCCGGTAAGAACGAACGCCGACATAGACGCTATTAAAGTAATAGACCCGTATAAAGACGTGCCGTACCTTCTCGAAGCTATTAAACTGACGCTGGCCGAGCTTAACGGCAAGGTGCCTTTAATCGGTTTTTCAGGCGCTCCGTTTACCCTTGCGAGTTATATTATAGAGGGCGGCGGCTCCAAAAACTATCTTCACGCCAAGGGGCTTATGTACTCTGACCCCGGTGCGTGGCACGCGCTGATGGAGAAGATTACCGAGGTCGTAATCGTCTATCTTAACGCGCAGGTCGCCTCCGGCGTGCAGTGCCTCCAGCTCTTCGACTCGTGGGCCGGATGTCTCGGGCCCGACGACTACAAGAACTTCGCGCTGCCGTATACCAAGCGCGTAATAGAGTCCGTCGATAAGAGCGTACCGTTTATTAACTTCAGCACCAATACAGGTACGTACCTCGACCTTGTCGTAGAGGCCGGCGGCGACGTTGTAGGCGTAGACTGGAAGCTCAGGCTCGACGAAGCCTGGAAGTCGATAGGTTACGACAAGGCGATACAGGGCAACCTCGACCCGGTAGTGCTTTTCGGCCCGGTCAGCGAGATAAGAAAGCGTGTTAAAGAGATAATAGAGAGGGCGGAGGGCAGGCCCGGTCATATCTTCAACCTCGGCCACGGCATAGTGCTCGGTACGCCTGTTGACAATGTGCGGGCTACGGTAGATGCCGTGCACGAGTTCAGCAGCTGATAACCGCACAGCGGCTGTTTAAAGACGGTTTGTACTTAGCGGTTGGCGGCACGCGGTTTTTTTTAAATACTTTTAATTAAACGCCGTTTGCGGATTTGAATTTAGCGTTCTAATTAAATGCCGTTGGCTGTATTTACAGTACTGTTTTATGTAAATAGGTTTGCGGGGCTGTTTTTTAGCCACGGCGTTGAGTCCGGTGCGTACCCTGTACGGTTTTTAGGTTTAGGAATGTAATAAGTTAAGGAGAGTAAATGGCAGGCAAGAAGCACGGAGTGGCAATTTTAGCGTTCGGCTCTATAGATTCGCTCGATGATATGGAGCCTTATTTAAAGAATATTCTTCGCGGCAAACCACTGCCTCCGGGCATTGTAGAGGGCACCAGGAAGAAGTATAAGATAATCGGCGGCTCACCGCTTCGCAAGATTACCGAAGCGCAGGCGGAAGCGATAGAGGCCGCGCTTAGAGAAAAGGGCGACGACTCCAAGGTCTACGTCGGCATGCGTTTCTGGAAACCTTATATTAAAGATATCTGCGCCGAGATGATAGCGGACGGCGTAGAGGTTGCCTCTGTACTCGTTATGTCGCCGTTTAATACCCCTGCCGCTACCGGCGGTTACGAAGAGGACTTTCGCTTGGCCTTAAAAGAGCTTGGCGGCAGCATAAAGCTCGACTTTATCGGCAACTGGCATATTAACCCGTACTTTGTGGATATTATAGTAAAGAGGATCAGGGATAGTCTGGCCGGGTTCGATTCACCTGACGACGCGCTTGTAATCTTCTCCAACCACTCTTTGTCTATCGAGGCGCTTGAGGGCGACGTTTACGAATTTCAGATCGACCAGTCGATAGCCGCTGTAACCGACAGGGTTAAGATCGATTTCAGAAAAGGCTTTCAGAGCAAAGGCAAGAGCCTCATGGGTTGGATAGGCCCCAAGGTTGAAGAGGTAATAGACGAGGCACATAAGCTCGGTAAAAAGGGTGTTATCGTAGTGCCTCTCGGTTTCGCCTCCGACCATGTAGAGACGCTCTACGATATAGATATACTCTTTAAAAAGAAGGCTGAGGAGCTTGGGCTTGTATATAAACGCACAGCCTCACTCAATACCGAACCTCAGTTTATAGAGATGCTCGCCAAGATTTTAAAGGTAAATAACGAGCGCCTCGCCTCCTGATGTTTTGTAGTTTTCAGTTCATCCAGGTTTAATTTTTGCAGGTAACCGATGCCGGATGACCTCGAAGAACGCTTTGACGCCGCAACGGAGGGTATCTATAGTCGTGTGCTAATTGAGGCCGGTTATAGAGCCGCGAACTATCATCGAATGCTTATCGGTTATGGCGGGGCGGCGACCGCTAAAACTCTCGTCAATTTCTCAAGTGTATCCGGTGGATATGCTGCTTTGAGTGAAATAAAGCGTCTCGACCTGACGGTTGAGGCGCTTATTCATGACAGTACGCAGTGGCCCCGCTCTTTTTCATAGCATGAGGATAAAAGAGTCGTGAAGCGTTTGAAAGAATATAAATATCCTCCGGCAATGAGTAAGTTTTTACTCGTTCCGGTCGTGTCTTTAAAGTTACAGGAAAGAGTGAAAGTAAGATGAAGAGGGTCGTGATAATAGGGGGCGGTATTTCCGGCCTCGCTACTGCTTATAGCCTGAGGGAGCATCAGGAGCTGACCTCTGCCGATAATGGCGAAGATTTCGAGATACTCTTAATAGAGAGTAAACCGAGGGTCGGCGGCAATATCTCTACGGAAAAAAAAGAGGGTTTTATTATCGAGGGCGGCCCGGACTGTTTTATTTCCGAAAAACCCTGGGCGCTCGCGCTCTGTAGAAGAGTCGGCCTTACCGGAGAGCTTCTCGTTACCAACGACAAGCTCCGAAAGACCTTTGTCCTTTCGCGCGGCAAGCTGCACGTGCTTCCAGAGGGCGTTATATTAATGGTTCCCACTAAAATGCTTCCGCTCGCGTTCAGCTCTCTGATCTCTCTTGGCGGTAAGATACGTATGGGTCTGGAGTACTTTATTCCTAAAAAGCGCGGTACGGAGGACGAGACGCTCGGTAGTTTTGTCAGGCGCAGGCTCGGCGCCGAGGCGCTCGATAAGATAGCCGAACCGCTTGTAGCCGGCATTCATGCCGGAGACCCCGAGACTATGAGCGTAAGGGCGAGCTTTCCGAAGTTTGTTCAAATGGAGGCTGAGCACGGAAGCCTTATCAAGGGAATGATAAAACGGATGGCGAGCATGAAAAAGAGGCATAAGGCTCCGGCTGCCCCGGCTTCCGGAGGCAGTACCGCAAAGACCCCCGGCAAGATAACAATGTTTATGACGTTAAAGGGCGGCATGAGCACCCTTATTGACAAGATTGCCGAAATAGTTCTCTCAACACCCAATACGCGTATCTGGTGCTCTGCGGACGTCGGTTCCTTAACCCGTATAGATAGCGGGTATCGTGTAGGCATGGCCGACGGCAGCACAGTAGAGGCGGATGCCGTTGTAATAGCCGCCCCGGCGCATGCCGCGAGTAGGCTTACCGCCGGCATAGACCCCGAGTTATCCGAAAAGTTAAAGAGTATACCGTACGTCTCGACCGCCACAATCTCTATAGCGTATAAAAAAAGTGATATTAAGCACCCCATGAACGGTTTCGGTTTTGTCGTTCCAAGAAGCGAAAAGCGCAAGATAATGGCCTCTACCTGGACGAGCATAAAGTTTTCCGGGCGCGCGCCCGACGGTTCCGTGCTTATACGCTGTTTTGTCGGCGGGTCGAAGAATATGGAGCTTGTAGACCTTAGCGACTCTGAAATGATAGAGCTTGTACGCACCGAGCTTGGCGACATTATGGGTATAACCGCCGAGCCGGTTATCGCCCGTGTCTTCAGATTTAAAAACGCTATGCCGCAGTACACCGTCGGCCATGAAGAGCGTGTAGAGTGGATAGACCAAAGAGTAGAGGCTACTCCGGGGCTCTATCTTACCGGCAGCGCTTACCACGGTATAGGAATCGCAGATAGCATACGTTACGGTGAGATTACCGCAAAAAAGGTTCTGCACAGGATTCGTAGCTAAAACAGTACCGCTTTTCCCCCTCTCCGCTATTTTTTCCTGTTATATAACCGGTTAAAACACTCTTATAAAGTCTGTAACACCCCCCACCCTCGTACTTCTCTCAGTCTTTAAAAGACCGGACTTCTGTTGGTTAAAAAACAGGCTTTGCGTTGAACTCAAGCCGTAGGTCTGCGGCCCACCCCTACCCGGCCCGTGCAACGAAATGTTCACAAGCCGTACGCTTATGGCGCGCGCCCCTTTTTACTTCTTCTTCCCCCGTAGTATTAGTTAACCCGCCTCACCATCTGTCATGGTATTTACCGCCCGAAGGTAAAGTTCCTGACCCCGTATGCCGTTATATAATATAGTTGGCATAACCGGGGTATTTATAAGAAAAACAGTCTAAATAGTTGAAATTCTGCAACTTTTTGTTGTGCGGAGTCTATATTTTATGCTTTCAAAGGTTTATGCGGTCGTTTGGTCGAAGTGGCGTCCATACATGTCCGTTGGCGCCAAAACAGTTGCCGCGTTCTCTATGATAATCGCGGTTCTGGCAGGCGGGTTCTATTACTACATTGATACTACGCTCAGTTCTCAGGCCAGAAGCGAGGCCGTGCAGGAGCTGAGCGTAAAGGCGCGCGGCGCGGTTGGTATCTACCGTTCGCGCATGGCGCAGATGAAGTACGGTATGCTTCAGGCCGGCAGCATGGAGTCTGTGCAGCGGGCTATTTCAGGTAGAGAAGGCCGTTTTCTAAGAGAAACTATAGACCGCTTTGCCGGAATGCGCCCGTATGTCGATTACTGGGCGGTGGTAGACGCGGACGGTAACAGTATTGTTTCGAGAAATGGTACTGCCCCGGCAGCCGTTACCGTTAGAAAAGCGGTCGGCTCGACAGGTTCCGGCACGCTAATGGAAGATATAACCGTAAAGCGGATAATATCGCGCGCTCTTTCAACCGGCACGGCTATACTTACTACGGAGGTTGTTGAGTCTGGGCGTTTCGGGCGGATAAGCGCAGAAGGCACGGCCACGGCCCCGGAGCGCCCGAAGAGGGCTACGGAGCTTATGCAGGTGGTAGTAACCCCGGTTACCTCCGGTAGCGGCGTAACAGGGGCGTTTGTAACCGGTATACTGCTTGACGGTTACGGGTGACTTACGGAAACGGTAAATAAAAATTTCGGTGTAGAATCTGCTATTTTTGACTTTACAGGTGGAAGCGTAAAAATTATAACCGCTTCAACCGGAGCCAGAGCCCTTTTAACGGACGGTACGGGCCGTACAAAGCCGGTTGATAGCAGGCTGATGGATAAGTACGGTTTTACGGGAACCGTTGAGGCAGGCGGCACCGGGGCTTTTG
This sequence comes from Deltaproteobacteria bacterium, assembly GCA_024275855.1. Lineage (GTDB taxonomy): Bacteria > Desulfobacterota > GWC2-55-46 > GWC2-55-46 > JADFVP01 > JADFVP01. Next base: position 2,084 of record JAJRYL010000029.1, on the reverse strand, counting down.
TAGCCGTTGAGCCGTTATTCGATTACGGGCAAGGGGTCGTAGGCGGCATAGCGGTAATGGTACCGTCTGCGGAGGTTTTCGCGGGTGTTATTAAGCTCAAGCACGAACTTATGCTTCTGGTCTTTGTCAGCGCCCTGTTCAGCATGCTGCTTGCGTGGCTGACCTACCGTGACATTACCCGGCCCATCGGCGCTCTGGTCTCTGCCATGAAGGCTACTACAGGGGGTGAGTGCGGCGTAAGGGTCGATATACGGACAAAGGACGAGTTTGAGCATATTGGCGCAGGTTTCAATACAATGATAGGCGCGGTAGAGGTTAGAGATGAAAAGTTAAACGATCTGGTCGAATTTGTTAGAATACTTATAGCAAATTGCGAGCCGGATATGCTGATTAAGAACTCTTTACTGAAGATTGTAGAGATGACGGCCTCTACCGTTGGTGTCGTTTATGTTAAAGATACGAGAACGGGAATAATGTGGCCGGCGGAGTCGATCGGCCTTGCAGAAGGCGGGCTGGAGACCTTTGTCTGTAATGAGAAGCTTACCTGTAAGCTGGAGGCCTCGCACAAGAGGGCGGTTTATGTAAATCAGGTAGATGAAAAGATGCTTTTGCAGGCCGGTTTTACAGGTGCCGTGCCAGACGGGCTTGAGTATTTTGTAATGTGCAACAACGGTCTGCTCTCCGGCGTCTTTATGGTAGGCAGGGCGCAAAGGGGGTATAGCGATGTAGAACTGGAGCATGTAGAGCACCTAGTTACCCAGTTTGCCATAGCGCTCGATAACTCTTATTCGCACAAAGAGGTTGAGCGCCTCTCGATAACAGACCCCTTGACAGGGCTTCATAACAGGCGCTACTTTCGAGACAGGTTTAAAATCGAGTTCATCAGCGCAAAAAGATACAATTATACCGTGGCCGTGTTAATGATAGATATAGATGACTTTAAGTCTATAAACGATACTTTCGGCCATCAGGCAGGCGATATGGTGCTGAAAAAAGTTACCGGTATTCTGCTTGCGAGAACCAGAACCACCGATGTCTGGGCCAGGTACGGCGGCGAGGAGTTTATAGGTTTTGTGTCGCACTGTAACGCCGAAGGCACCGTTACCCTTGCGGAGAAGATACGTTTGGGGGTTGAGGCGGCTGTTTTCGAGGAGCTTGGAGAGCGTAAGGTTACCGTTAGTATAGGTATGAGCCTCTATCCGAGCGCCACGGCAGGAAGTTACGACGAAGTGGTAAAAGAGGCCGACGAGCAGCTCTATATAGCCAAGAGCAACGGCAAGAACATGGTCTCTGTTTCAAAAGAGCTGTTGCAGTCGATTGCCGGTAACTTTAAGGCCAGTTGATCTTACGCCCGGGGGCGCACGGTTGTGCCGCGGACGCCTGTCCGGTGATAAATAGGCAGCTTAAAGAACCTAAGCCGAAGGCTTGTGACAGAAAAACCTCCCCCCGACTCCTGTCGGGGGGAGGTTCACCGAACCGCTCGCTCTTTACCCCGTTTTTTGGTTTTTTAGGAGGCGGTTGTACGCTTCCGTTAAAACCTAAAGCGGCATACTGTATATGATGATATAATTATTCACAACCCGATAATTGCATTTGAGCGTGTTAAATTGTATATTTAAAGGTCATGCATGAGTCATATTTGTTTATTTGCCGGTAATTCAGCACCGTTGCCGACGTTTTCTAACAGATAATAACAGGAAAACAGCCATGGTCAGAACCGGCAAGGGCCTTGTTGCATTGTGTCTTGTGCTTACAGCTACTATTTTTGCTGCCGATTCTTTTATCTTTCTTGGCGCTGCCGTCGGCGTGCCGTATGTTCTTGTAGTTCTCGTCTCTCTCAGGTCGAAAAATAAGAGGTTTACCCTCTGTATCGCCCTGCTCTGTTCGGTTCTTGTTTTTGCCGGGCACTTTACCTCTCCTTACAGTGAAGCCGTGTGGAAAGACCTGCTTAACCGCTTTGCCGCGCAAGCGTTTATCTGGGCTGCGGCTGTAGCCGGCCTTACCTTTAAAAGAGATAAGTCCGGTACGGGTACTGCCTATGGCGCCTGTCAGGCGGCAAATGTCGAGCACAAGACAGATACCCG
>JAJRYL010000028.1 GCA_024275855.1 Deltaproteobacteria bacterium | reverse complement strand
CCGCCGAAAAAGAGGAGATAGACCGGGTGCTCGGTTCCGTTGTTTCCGCTTTCGGCCTTAAAAAAGGTACGCTAAAGGGCGATATTATTATGACCGATAATGGCCCTGTTGTCGTAGAGGCCGCCGTAAGGTTGAGCGGCGGTTACTTTTCGTCGCATACTATTCCCCTTAGCAGCGGTGTTAATATCGTAGAGGCCGCTATCCGTATTGCCCTTGGCGAAGAGTTCGATTTAGAAGAGTACGCACCGGTTCGCTCTACCAGCGTCTGCCAGAGGTTTCTTTTTCCGCAGCCGGGCAGGGTAACGCGGGTCGAGGTAGACGAGTCCGTTTATGAGGAACCGGCCTGCGAACTGTTAAAGGTCTATCTGAAAACAGGCGACGTAGTAGATAAGGTGAAGAACCATCCGTGCCGTTCGGGCATGGTTATAACAACGGGGGCAAGCAGGGCGTCGGCCCGGTCAGCCGCCTCCGATATACTTGGAAGAGTTAAGATAACAATAGAAACAGACCTGCACATGGAGGTATAGGTTATGAAGAAGGTTCTATTGATACAGCCGAATATGAAGGTCGCTACCTCGGGGCAGCGCATCATCTATCCGCCGATGGGTATAATGTATATCGCCGCCGTGCTTGAGAAGGGCGGTTACGAGGTAGCGATTTACGATTGCCAGACCGAGAGCCTCGACTTTGAGGCCGAGTACGTAGACGGTTACGTAGAGGGCGGCGTGCCTATGGACGAGATCCGCCAACGCATTGTGGACTTCGGGCCGGACTGTATAGGGCTCAGTTGCAACTTTGCGGTTATGGCCTCTAACATGGTAGAGACGGCCCGGTTGATAAAAGAGATAGACCCCTCTATACCGGTAGTCGTCGGCGGAAACCACGTTACCTCGATGGCGGACGAGGTTATGGAAGAGCCATCGATAGATTACCTTATAAGGGGCGAGGGCGAGTACGCGCTTACCGCGCTTTTAAAGGCGCTTGAAACGGGCAAGGCAATGGACGACGTGCCGGGGCTTATCTGGCGCGACTCAGGCCGTGTGCGTGTAAACAGGGAGAACCCGTACATACACGACCTCGACGCTCTGCCTTTTCCGGCGTGGCACCTCTTTCCGTTCGAGAAGTACTCCAAGCTCTATAAACCGCATACGGTAACATGGGGGGACGCCAAGGCGATGCCCACCGTGCTTACAAGCAGAGGGTGCGGGGGCAAGTGCGTCTTTTGCGCGTCGAACAAGACAATGGGTTACAAGTTCCGCTCAAGGTCGCTCGACAAGGTTTTTGAGGAGGTGCAGTGGTTAAAGGAGAAGTACGGCATAGACCAGCTAATGGTCATAGACGACAACTTTACACAGGACAAAAAGAGGGCCAAGGAGTTCTGCGACCGGTATATAAAGGACAAAATCGACCTTAAGATTCATTTTCTGGTCTTTGCGCTCTGGTGCATGGACGAAGAGCTGATAGACAAGTTTCACGCTATGGGCTGCAAGAGCATGGGCGTGGCGATAGAGTCGGGCGTGCAGGAGGTGCTGACGAAGGTCGTTAAAAAACCGCTTAAACTCACACGCGCCATAGAGCTTATAAAGTACATGAGGACAAAGAACATACATATCACCGGCTCTTTTGTAATAGGCTTTCCGGGCGAGACCCTGCACGACATTCGAAGAACCCTCTATATGGCGAACTACTCAGGGCTTTTCGACTCAAGAGAAATCTATTTTGCCACGCCTGTGCCCGGTTCCGAGCTTTACAGAACCTGCGTTGAAGAGGGTTTCCTCTCCGACGATTTTTCTTACAATACGGTAGAGGTCGTCAAGAGCAACATAAGCACGCACGATTTTACGCCAAAAGATATAGACGTAATACTTGAGGCAGACCGTACGCACCATCTGATAAAGTCGGACCCGGCCCATATACTGAGGTATATCTCCGGTGTGCGGCAGCGCAAAAGTTATATCTTCTTCAAGGTTCTTATAGAGACATCGAAGATGTTTATAAAGTACGACTTCTTTAAGATGAAAGAGGTCTACCCGTAACCATGAGCGAAATGCCTGTAAAAGAGTTAGGTGTAATAAGAGGGTCAGCCAATGAAGAATGGGTCTGTACTCTGTGCGCGTCCGCCGAAAAAGAGCCGTTAATAGAAAAATCGGGTTACTTTTACGTCTCCTGCAAGGGATGTGGCGTAGCTATACTCGACCCGCTTCCGGATACCGCAACTCTTGAGTCTATGTACGAGGATTTTTTGGAGCTTGAGTGCGACGGAGTAAAGATGTCGGACCATTTTTCGCCGGAGTACAAGGCTTCGTACTTCAAAGAGAAGGATCTCGATTTTGTTGATCTTTCGTACTCCCCTCCGGCCTCTGTGCGCCTGCTCGACATTGGCTGTGCCGACGGAATTTTTCTGCGCTACATGAAAGAGCGCCACTCGGTAGATGGCGAGGGAATAGATGTCTCTTTAAAGATGGTAAAGGCCGCGCAAAGCGCGGGTTTCGACTGCTCGAATAAAAAACTCGAAGACTTAAGCGGCGGATACGGCCTTATTACCCTCTGGGATACGATAGAGCATCTGAGAGACCCGAAAGAGAGTTTGAAAGAGGTTTGCAGGCTCTTGGATATTGGCGGCGATCTCATCATACAGACCCCGTGCAGGGGAGAGGCCTCCGACGCCTGGGGAGTAGACTGGATACAGTACCAGCCGCCGTACCATACTTTTCTTTTCACGGAGGCCGGGTTGGCGCGGCTACTTGAAGAGTGCGGTTTTTCTGTTACAGGCAGCGTAAGGTTCGGCGCCGGAGTAACCGAGAGCGGTAATACGTTAAAACCGATATTCGACAGTGTCGTTAAGGGCGCGGGGATTGGAGATACTATTGTCATCCGGGCCACAAAGAGGTAAAAATTGTTCTTTACCTTAAGCTCTTTGTTGGCGTACAAGTTAGAATGCTCACATATATTCGTATATGCTCCGCTTCTAACCTCTACACCGCCTCGATCTTAAGAAAAATATTCAATTTTTACTGTTCAACAGCTGTTCTTTACCTTAAGCTCTTTGTTGGTGTACAAGTTAGAGTGCTCACATATATTCGTATATGCTCCGCTTCTAACCTCTACACCGCCTCGATCTTAAGAAAAATATTCAATTTTTACTGTTCAACAGCTGTTCTTTACCTTAAGCTCTTTGTTGGCGTACAAGTTAGAGTGCTCACATATATTCGTATATGCTTTGTTTTTAACCTCTACACCGCCTCGATCTTAAGAAAAATATTCAATTTTTACTGTTCAACAGCTGTTCTTTACCTTAAGCTCTTTGTTGGTGTACAAGTTAGAGTGCTCACATATATTCGTATATGCTTTGCACAGTGCTAACTGAAGAACAGATACCGTAGTTTTGCTCTGCGCTGTAACCTCACCAACTGATACTGTTCATTAGGAGATAGCGGCATGAAAATTGCCGTTATTGTATAAGATG
>JAJRYL010000323.1 GCA_024275855.1 Deltaproteobacteria bacterium | reverse complement strand
GAGCCGGCAACTACCACGGAGGTTCCCCGTTTTATGTGAGCGGCCTGCGCAAGGTCTTTAAGCCTGGATTTGTCAGGGGCGGGGGGGGCGAGGTCGAACTTTATGTTGCCGAGCGTTAGAGCGTTTTCCACCGGCACGCCTATGCTTATAGCTCTTTTTCTATCCTCTTGCGTGCGCGCGCAGAAGGTCTCTATTGTAGAGAAGATATCTTTAAAGAAGAAGCCGAGGCTCTTGTACCGCCTTGCGGATTTTTCTGAAATAGAGCCGTTTATTACTATAACAGGAACGGACGCGGAGTGAAGCAGGCGCATTGTATTGGGCCAGAACTCTTTTTCGATCAGGATAAAAAGAGAGGGTTTAGTCTGGCGAATAACCCGGTTTATGATCGAAGGCAGGTCGAGCGGAAAGTAGATGAGCGCGTCTATAAGCCCTTTGCCGTCTGTATCGGCAACGGTATTGCCTGTTTTGGTAATGGTGGAGAAGAGAATTTTTATATCGGGGTGCTTTTTTTTAAGCTCCGTTATAAGCGGTATAGCGGCCTTTGTCTCGCCAACAGAGACCGCGTGAACCCATACGACCCTTGAGCCAGCAAGGCTCAGAAGCTTTTTTGAACCGATGAACCCGAACTTTTCACCAATGCCGCATCTACGCTTTTTCTGTGTAAGCAGACGGAAGAGAAAGTACGGGCTGAGTATTAGCAGCAGAAGGTGCAGCGCAATGTTGTAGATAAGGTACTTCATGTTTTACCGTGAGAAGTAATCGTCGGCTCTCTCTGTAAGGTCGTTTAGTGTCTGTTCAAGGCGCGTACGTGCCGCCGCCATCTCTTCGTCGCTCGCTTTACGGTCTATATAGATAGGGTCTGCGCAGATAAAGATACCGCGCGAGAACGGGTAAGGCAGTATAAAGGAGTCCCAGCTGGAAAAGGTTTTTTTTTTGAGGCTCCGAAACTTACCGGCATAATAGGCAGCCCCGTGCTTCTCGCTATCTGTAGCGCGCCCATCTGCGCGACGCGGGCAGGGCCTTTGGGGCCGTCAGGTGTTATGGCAATGTCTCTTCCGTTTTTTATCGCGCCAAGTACCCCGCGCAGCCCCTTGAACCACCCGCGTGTCGAAGAGCCCCGAACGCAGAGTATGCCGAACGGGCGCACCGTTCTCGCTATAAGCTCTCCGTCTTTATGGGCACTGACGAGAGTGGTCAGTTTTGACCCCGGATATCCGTACGGCATCATCAGAATACGGCTGTGCCAGAAGGCGAGCAGGCTCTGCCGCCCTTCTTTTGCAAGCAACCGGTATTGGTCGTAGTTTACGTAGGTAGTGCGCATCGTCAAACGGATAAAACGTATCAGCAGGTGCGCCGCTATCGGGGCTATAAACAGTAGAATTTCTTTTTTCATTGCTTTGGACATAAGGTTATCCGTACTCTTTCGGGCTACTGTATGGTCTTTGAGGAGCCCGGGTAAAAAGTGCTCTTTTTATCTTTAAACTGCATACTGTAAAGCCTATGGTACTCGCCCTCGGCCTCAAGCAGTTCTTCGTGGTTGCCTGTTTCACATACCTTGCCGCCTGATAGCACGACTATCTTGTCAGCGTTACGAATGGTTGAGAGCCTGTGTGCGATTACAAAGGTTGTTCGCCCCTCCATAAGGTTCTCTATCCCGCGCTGAACCTCAAGTTCGCTCTCCGTGTCGAGCGAACTTGTAGCCTCGTCGAGTATAAGCAACGGAGCGTTTTTTAAGATTGCGCGGGCGATGCTCAGTCGCTGTCTCTCTCCGCCGGAGAGTTTCAGCCCGCTCTCTCCAATGACAGTATCATAACCTTTGGGCAGCTTTGAAATAAAATTGTGCGCGTTTGCGGCCTTGGCCGCGGCGATGATCTCCTCTTCGTTTTTCTCCCTGTCTCCGTACGATATGTTGCAACGGATGGTATCGTTAAAGAGTATGATCTGCTGCGATACGATAGCTATACGGGAGCGCAGCGACTGAAGAGAGAATTTGTTGATGTCTACTCCGTCTATCAATAGCGCACCTTCGGTAGTGTTGTAGAAGCGGGGCAGAAGGTTGACGAACGTGGTCTTTCCGGCGCCGCTGCTGCCGACTATCGCCACCATTGTGCTGCGGGGAATCTTCAGGTTGATATTTCGAAGCACCCAACTCTGCTCATATTTGAAAGAGACATCTTTGAATTCTATAGAGTCTTTAATGTCTTTTAGTTCAAGCTTGGCGGCGTCTGTGTCTGTGGTATGTTCCGTCGGCCTCTCAAGCAGTTCAAAGACCCTGGCGGCGGCGGCAAGCCCGTTTTGAATATTTAGGTTTACGCCGTTAAGGGCTTTTAACGGCTGGTAGAACATCAGGGTCGCCGCGAAAAAAGAGATAAAACTTTCAGGTTTCAGCCCGCCGCTCTCTATTCTGAACGCTGCGTACCATATGGTTACCGCGAAACCTACGGCACCGAGGGTCTCCATCAGCGGAGATGAAGTCGCGCGTACCTTTATAGACTTAAGCTGCCACTTTGTGTAGCGTTCGTTCTCTACGTTAAAGCGTTCGGTTTCGTACTTCTCCATTCCAAAGGCTTTAACTATTCTAACCCCGGTAATCGCCTCCTGAAGAAGCGCGGTAATATTACCCATAGTAACCTGCCCCTTTGTAGAGACCTTCTTCATCTTCTTTCCGAATTTTCTGAGCGGGTAGACGGCAAGCGGCACTCCGACAAAGGCGACGAGCGATAGCTTCCAGTCGAGGCTTACGATTACCGAGCCGAGTACTATAAGGGTTAACGACTGTTTTATGATTGCGGCAAAGGAGTCAGAGGCGGTGGTCTGAAGCAGGTTGACGTCGTTTGTAAGCCTTGACATAAGAACCCCGGACGGGTTCGAGTGGAAGAAGCCTATCGGCATATCGAGTATGTGCGCGTATAATTTTAACCTTAGATCACGCACAAGGCTCTGGCCGACGTAACCCATAAAGTATATCTGGCCAAAAGAGCTCAGCCCCTTTACCACGGCGACAAGGATAATTATCAGCGGTACCGCTACTATCATCCGGTCTTTCGGTATGCTTACGAGTCCGAACGGGACTATGCTTATATTTTCAGTTGCTCCGCCTGTGCTTGTAAAGAGAAATTTCATGACAGGGCCGATTATGTAAGCGAGCGCTCCGGTAGAGAGCGCAAAGACGAACATGCACAGGATAGCAAGCGTAAAGTGGAGCTTGTACTGCGGCAGAAGTTTTAAAATTTTAAGGTACATACTACCCTCTTTGAAAAAAACTATGCTTGTGTCCGGGTTCTGGTATGCTCGTCAATTACTTTCAGTATCGCAGAGGCGGCATTTCCGGCCGCTCCGCCAGTGCCGAGCAGCTGTGAGACTTCTTTATACCCGTCTTTAATAAAGTTCCGTTTTGACTCGTCTTTAAGGATTTCAAGAATCTTTCCGGAAATTCTACCCGGAGTTACCTCGTCTTGAATATATTCGTCTACTACTTTTTTACCCGCTACTATATTTGGCAGACCGAAGAGTTCGAGGTCTACAACAAGTTTCGCAACCTTAAAGGTCAGCGCTGACATTATGTAGACGATAACCATCGGGGTGCCGATAAGCGCGGTCTCTAACGACGCGGTGCCGGAGGCGACTATAGCCGCGTCGGACGCCCTTAAGGCGGTATGCATAAGGTCGTGCACTATACGTACATCAATGCCGGAGGTCTTGAGTACGGGGCCGAAAGCGGCTGTGTCAAAGGAGGCGGAGGCCGGCAGCAGGAAGATACATTTTTCCCCGAGCCCTTTGTCTACCAGCGTCCCGGCTTCGAGCATGATCTTAAGCAGGCGCGATATCTCGGAGGTTCTCGAACCCGGCAGCAGCGTTACTACCGTTGCCGAAACGCTCACTTCAAGCTTTTTTCGCGCCTCTTCCCCAGTCAGTTCGCACTGAGCTTTTTCTACAACCGGGTTGCCGACGAACTCTACGTCTATGCCGGTCTT
>JAJRYL010000322.1 GCA_024275855.1 Deltaproteobacteria bacterium | reverse complement strand
AGCGGAGGGCGGCGTGGTTTCATGAACTACACGCTTATAAACCCCGCTGTTTTAATAGCCGCTTCAGCCGCCGCGCTGCTCTTTGGCGTTCATCCGATACATGTAGAATCGGTCTCGTGGGTCTCGGAGCGAAAAGATGTGCTCTCGGCCCTCTTTTTTATTTTAAGTATCTACTTCTATCTCGGATATGTGAAGGCGCGGGGCGGCAAAACTCCGGTAATGCGCCGTTTGTACGTTGCCGCGCTCTTTATGTTCATTCTCTCGTTAATGAGCAAACCGATGGCGGTCTCGCTTCCCGTTGTCCTGTTTATACTCGACTACTACCCCTTGGAGCGGTTTCCGGGCTCTTACGGCTGGGTAAAGGGTCTGCGCTATGTTATTAAAGAGAAGATACCTTTTATAACCCTTGCCGCTCTCTCTTCCGTTGTGACCCTGTGGGCGCAAAAATCGACAGGGGCTATGCAGTCTTTTACGCTGGTGCCGTTGTCGGCCCGTATTCCGCTCGCTTTCCGTTCTTACCTCTTCTATCTTTACAAAATGATACTTCCCAAAGGGCTCGCGCCTTTTTATTCTCATCCGCTAAGCGCCAGTTTCTTTACTCTTGAGTATCTTCTGCCCCTTGTACTCTTCGTTATGATAACGCTTTTTGCCTTTTTCTTTTTAAGAAGATGGAAGGTGTTTGCCGCTGTATGGTGTTACTACCTGATAACGCTACTGCCGGTAATAGGTTTGGTGCAGGTTGGCGGGCAGGCGGCGGCAGACCGCTACACATATCTGCCGGGTCTTGGGCCTACGCTTTTAGTTGCAATCGGTTTCGGCCTTTTTTTCGAAAGGTGCAACAGAAAGGTTCTGCGCAACGCTGTGCTCTCTTTCGGTGTGCTGGTGCTGGTGCTCTTCACTTTTCTTACAGTAAGGCAGGAGGCTGTCTGGAGGAGTACCGTCTCTTTCTGGTCGCGGCAGATAGAGATCTACCCGTCCGCCAGGGCTTATACGTCGCGTGCCGAGGCTTACCGTAAAGAGGGAAACTTAAGGGCCGCTATTCGCGACTATGGCTCTGTAATAGAGAAGGGCCCCGGCGCAACCGGTTCCGGCATAACGGGTCTTAGTGAAGTTTACAACAACAGGGGGCGGATATATAAGAAGATGGGTTTAATGGATCCGGCGCTCACGGACTTTAGCTCCGCTATTTCGTTAGACCCGAAAAACGCAAAGGCGTATAACAACAGAGGCAACACCTACAGGCATGCACAAAGGTACGGCCTTGCCGTCAGAGACCTTTTGACGGCGGTCTCTATAGATCCTTCAATACCCGCGCTCCATTTTAATCTCGGGCTCGCTTATGCCGAAGCCGGAAGAGGCCGCGAGGCGTACGCGGAGTTGAGGACCGCCTCGCGTATGGGGCTTAAGGCGGCAGACGCGGCTATTGAAACCCTTGGGCTTAAAGAGTAACAGGGTACGTGCTGCACGCACGGGAAGCCCGCTCCGGGCCGGAGATATAACAGGGTAGGTTGTAGATTAACGGCAGGTTGTAGATTAACGGCAGGTTGTAACCGGTCGGAAGTCGCCCTACGCAGTAGTGCCCTCCCGACACGGCTGCCTTTGCGCTTTATGCTTTAGATGTTTCGAGTCTTTTAAACCTTAAATTTTCTGCGTATAAAGCCTAACCCTGCCAAACCGCTTCCTAAGAGCAATAGAGTTGAAGGTTCCGGTACGGCTGTGCCGCCGGTTCCACCACCCGT
>JAJRYL010000321.1 GCA_024275855.1 Deltaproteobacteria bacterium | reverse complement strand
CCTGCAATCGACCTTCACCAATTTTCAGGCCGCCGAGTCGCGTATAAGAGACGCCGACTTTGCCTATGAGACAGCAATCTATACGAGAAACAAGATACTGGTAGAGGCAGCGACGTCCATACTCGCGCAGGCCAATCTGCTACCTCAAAACGTACTTACACTGCTTAAGTAAATCTCTTTCAACCCCCTGTTTTTGCTCATTCTTAACAGGGGCTGAAGATAGTGGTAAAATAAATTTGATTTATTCCTAAAGTTCTTATATACTCAACCGAAGTATGAAGTAGAGGTGGTCTGAATTTATAGGGTCATATTACTGAAAGGAGAGGCAAGACCTACAGAACGCTTATAATTGAATAAGAACTGAACAGTTTTACCGGCAAGGATGCCGAAAGAACAGACTAAGGAGGGTTTAATCATGCCATTAGTTATCAGCACTAATATAGCATCTCTCGTAGCTCAGCAGAACATAGCAATGTCCAACGCTAACCTTAAGGTCAGCGTCCAAAGACTATCTTCCGGTTTCAGAGTCAACTCAGCGGTTGATGACGCAGCCGGTCTTGCCCGTGCCGACCAGCTCAGGTCACAGTCCAGAATGATTCAGGCATCAATGCGTAACGCGAATGACGGTATCAGCGCCCTTGAAATAAGTGACAAGGCCTCTGAGCAGATCACCAACATTCTTACCAGAATGGGTGAGTTGGCCGCCAGTGCCGCGCAGGGTACCCTCGACACCAATACAAGAAGTTACTACTCCAATGAGTTCGATAAACTCGTAAGTGAAATTGAGAGGGTCGCCCAGACCACTGAGTTCGGTGGCAACAAGCTTCTGAACGGCACAGTCTCCTCACTCACAATGTTTATCGGTTTTAAAAACTCGTCTAATGACCAGTTGTCCGTTTCGATGGTAGCGCTCACCGCTTCGGGCGCGACCGGTTCTATCGGTCTCAGCCTATCGTCAGGCGCTCTTTCATCGGTAACCGGCGCACTCGGCGCGATAGATACTATCAGCTCCGCGCTTAAGACCGTAAACGACGCAAGGTCCATATTCGGTGCGAGTTCAAACAGGCTCGCCACCACGCTTACCAACCTACAGGTAACGTTCACCAACTTCCAGGCTGCTGAATCGCGTATCAGAGACGCGGATTTCGCTTTTGAAACCGCTGTCTACACGAAGAACCAGATCATGGTTCAGGCCGGTACCTCGGTACTTGCCCAGGCGAATACGCTGCCGCAGAACGCGTTGACGTTGCTCAGGTAAAATCGAGTATTCCAAAGGTGAGGCAGGCGGGGAGAGTACACTCCCCGCCTCACCTAAGGAGGAGATTATGGCAGTTGATGTTTCAACCATAAAAGACGTTGTGGCCAGCGGCCCCTTGGCGGACGTTGTAAAGGCTGTTGCTAAAGCCGCTCCTACCAAGGCGGAGAAGCGTGAGAACAAGCTTGACATACCTCCTGAAGAGCCGGATAAAGTCAAGAGCAAAAAGCCGGCTACGGTTGAAGAGGTTGTAAAGGCCGCTTCTGAGATTAAGGTTCACCTTAAGTCTCTCGATACCGATCTAAGGTTTGAAGTGGATATAGACAATAACGAGGTTATAGTTAAGGTTCTTGATCCGGAGACTGACGAAGTGATAAGGCAGATTCCTTCCGAAGAGGTATTGGCTATCAGGAAAATGATCAACAGGCTTGTTAAACAGGTAGGTGTTCTGCATGATATCAAGACCTGATAGCATCTGTACGGCATTATTCGGGCCGAAAAAGTCCTCAAAAAGAAGCCTATTTCAGGAGCGTAGAGTTTTACTATGGCTATAGCGGCAACAACTGGTTTAATAAGCGGAATAGATTACGGCTCGCTGATCACTCAGCTTGTCGGTCTGCAGCGTAAACCTATCGACAATCTTGAAAACGACAAGACCAGCCTCGACAAACTCTCCTCTACATACGATACGCTCAATTCTCTCGTAAAGACCTTAAGGGACAAGGCCGAGGCTTTTAACCAGGCCACAGACCTTAACGTCTTTACCACCGCGTCTACGGACGAGACGATCCTTACGGCGAATTCAGGCTCTACGGCAGGCTCCGGTACCTACGACCTTGTTGTGAGTGGACTGGCAAAATCGCATAAGATGATTGCGACCGGGCTTCCCACCTCTACGTCAACGGTCTCTTCGGTAACCGGCAGTTTTACCTTTAAGGTAGGCGCCGCGGGCGCAAACCAGACGGTAAGCGTAACCTCCGCGACTACCCTTGAGGGTCTGCGCGACGACATTAACGCGCTCAACGCCGGCGTAACCGCCTCTATTCTTAATGACGGAGACCCGACCAACCCGTACAGGTTGACCTTAAGAAGCAACGATACCGGCACCGCAAGCGATATAACGGTAGTTACAAACGATACAAACCTTGTTATGTCCACGCTTCAGCCCTCGTCAAACGCCTCTTTTACGGTAGATACGCTCGCTATCTCTTCGCAGTCCAATACCATAACAGACGTTATCGACGGTGTTACTATCAACCTGCTGAGCGCCAACAGCGCAAAGACCGTAAACATAACGATAGCAAGGGACGCGGGTTCCGTACGCGCGAAGGTTCAGGAAATTCTCGACGCCTTTAACGCGGTTGTCGATCATATCGAAAAGAACAACAGGTATGATACCGATACCAAGATTGCGCAACCGTTTTTCGGCGAAGCTATTGCCAGGACAATAAAGGACGACATAAAGAAAGTTATGATGTCCGAGGTTTCCGGCCTAAGTTCAAGTATGAACAGACTGGTTCACGCGGGCGTCAGTATAGACGTGCACGGAAAGTTCACCATGGACTCGACCACCTTCGATAACGCCTTATCAACCGATTTTACGAACCTGAGAGACCTTTTCGTCGAAGACACCACCGCTTACAAGGGGTTTGCCGGACTTATTCAAGATATTGCTGACGATATCACAAACTTTTCTACCGGCAGGATTCATAGGAAGCAGGAGGGGATAACGAAATCGATCAACTCAATCGACAGCACAATAAGGAATAAGGAACTCCAGCTTACCGCTTACGAAAACCGCATAAGGGGAGATTTTACATCCCTGGAACTGATATTGGCAGGTATGAAACAGCAGAGCAGTTACCTTATGACACTCCTTGGAGGGTAGATTATATATGAACGGTATCCAGAAGTATAAGAACGTGCAGGTAATGACAGCGGATAGAGTAAGGCTTGTAATAATGCTCTATGACGGTATTTTGAGGTTTAACGCCGCTGCTCAGAAGGCGATAACCGACGGAGATATAGAGTCCAGAAGTTATAATATAAACAGGTCTTTAGCTATAGTTACCGAGCTTTGCAGCTCACTTGATATGGAAAAAGGCGGTGAAATCGCAGACAACCTTTTCCATCTCTACCAGTACGGTATAGAGAGGCTCAATGACGCGAACATGAAGAACAGCAGCGCGTCTATACAGATTTTCACAGGGATTATCGCCGAGCTTAAGCTCGGATGGGAAGCCATATCCGTTGCCAAGACCGATCTGCCGATTGTGAACGCGCCTGAAACGAGGCGGAGCATAAGTTATGGTGTCTGAAGTTATGCTTTCCGGTTCTAAGCGGGTTGGCCCGCTGCTCGACACGGTTCTGGAACTATCCATTACACAACTTGAGCATTTAAAGAACAACCGGCTGGTGCAGATGCTTGAGTGCCAGCAGCAAAGAACCGATATTTTCAGCAAGCTTGCGGAACTCTGCTTAGGCAAGTATATAAAAGAGCCGGAGGTGAAAGAGGTGATGGAAAAGATCCTCGCGCATGACAAAGAGCTTGCCATAAATATAGAGGCCACCGTGCAGGAGCATAAAAAGACCATTTCCACCTTGCAGAAAGGCAGCGCGGCAATAAAGGCGTACTCCAGGTAAGGGTTTTACTTTTTTACCGTTTTCTCCTTAAAATTTCTTCTTTATATCTTTAGCGCCCGCTCTGTTTTTTCCCTTTTCAACACCTCTTTCCCTCTGTAACAGATTAGTTTTTATGTACAATATTCACTTCGCCGTTCTCTTCCCCCGCACCGTTAAGATTCCCCGAAAACCCAAAAAAATATTAAAGATATAGCGTGAATAACCGATCTATGGAGTAGGAAGAGCATAGTATTACTATCCGGAGGTCACCTATGTCTAAAACAGATACTAAAGAGACACAACAGGTTGGACTGCCGGAAATACTTGAGAAGCGCAAGGCGGTTGCCCCGGTAAACGTAAAATCGGCCGACAACGAAGAGCCTGTAGTGGATATCTCAAGTGAAGGCAGAAAAAAGTTCGTTATGGGACGCTTGATCTCTACTATTGTAAGCGACGACACTATGTTAGAGGTACAGCGTAAGCGCAGAAAAAGCTCCGGTGGTTGACTTTGCGCCCTTAGGGCGTATAGTACAAACAGAACAGAAGGCAGGTATTTATGGCTGCAGAGAAGTTTAAAATACTCATAGTTGATGACGATGTTGACCTGCGGGAGCTTTTAATCGAGGCTGTCCGTAATTGGGACTATGTGGCCGATGTGGCTCAGGACGGTCAGGAGGCTCTGACTAAGCTCCGTATGGAGAAGTACGACCTCGTGGTCTGCGACCTCATGATGCCCGGTATGGACGGCCTTACGCTTCTTACCAAGATCAAGGAACTCGACAAAGACATTCTTGTTATAATAATAACCGGCTACGCTACCATAGAGACCGCCGTAAAGGCGATAGAGGCCGGCGCTTACGACTATATAGCCAAACCTTTCAGGCTCGACGAGTTGATGATAGTCATCAAAAACGCCTGCGAGCGGCTTCGGCTGACTTTTCAGAACAAGGCTCTGCTTGACGAACTGCGCGACGCTTACAGCGAAATAGCTATGCTTAAAGACAAGCTGAGCGGCGGCGCCGGAGCCGTTACGGGTAGCAGCCCCGCCAAAGCCGCCCCGCAGCCTAAACCGGATACGCCGGTTGCCGGGGCTGTTGAAGAGCCGGTTGCGGGTGTGAGTGAAGAAACTCCCAAAGGTACTCAGGGTGTTTACAGGCAGAAAGAGTACCTGAAGGAGGCCGACAGGCTTCTAAAGTTCAAGTCGCAGGCCAAGCTCTAAACACCACTAAAAAAGCTTTTTTATAATCGATCAGAAGGAGAAGTTCTTTGGAGGCAGCGTTAGCAAAAGCAGTGCCCTTAAGGGTAATGCTCGTTGACGATGATGATATTGTCAGCGATGCCGTATCCGCTATACTTTCAGTAAAGGGTTGGGTAGTAGCTACATTTGGAAACGCGGAGTCGGCTATTGAAGAGTTACGCCTTAGCGCCGACCGCTACGATGTTCTGGTAACGGATATAAATATGCCCGGACTCTCCGGGCTCGACTTTTTAAAAAGCGCCAAAGAGGCCTCCCCCGGCATACCCGTTGTAATGATAACGGGTTATCCTTCGATAGATACGGCGGTAGAGGCCATGAAGTACGGCGCCAATGATTTTCTGACAAAACCTTTTCGAGGCGACGAGCTTGTAGCCGCGCTCAATAAGGCCTTAAGCTCCAATACTAGCGGCAAGAACATTCTTCGTACCGTAGGTTCTTCGGACACCGCTTCGCGCGCGAATACGTCACTGCCCGACACCGCGAGAAGAAGGCTCGAAGATAAGATAAAAGAACTCTCTATTATGCACACCATAAACGAGAGTATTGACGATACGAATGAAAAGGACGAAGTCTTTCGCAAAACAATGAACCTCGGCCAGATTATAACCGATGCCGACAAGGCCTTTATTCTTGTTGTAGAGGCCGACAACAGAGAGCTTGTCGTGAGGGCCGTCTCCGGGTTTAAAGACCCTGACGGGATAATGGGCAGCAGGTACGGGCTGGAGGTAGAGCCGTTCAAGAGCGTTATAAATAACAGGTGTTACTCTACCCTTGAGGTTGAGGCGATAGAAGAGCTGCAACCGCTTATAAGCGGTTGTGAAGGAGTAGGCGCAAGAGTGCCGCTGACCCTCGCGCCACTGTTGATAAACAGAGAGGTTGTAGTGCTCTTGGGGCTTATCGGCAGCGGT
>JAJRYL010000320.1 GCA_024275855.1 Deltaproteobacteria bacterium | reverse complement strand
GAACAGATAATCAAAGAGCGAGACGCTATAGCAAAAGACTGCGACGTGCCTACCATACACCTGTGCGCTTCGTCCGGCTCTAACGTCGGGTCTGAAGAGTTGAAGCGGAGCCTCGGCCTCGGCCCCGAAGAGACCCTGTGGCATCTCGAAAACGCCTCTCCCGACATAATAGTAGACATCTTCAGGCAACTGCTTTCCGGGCTTCTCAAATAAGGCTCTTTAACGCGCTAAAGAGGCCTTTTAGCTTTATCGGGTACGTCCGATATAAACATGGAGCAGAGCCGTAGCGCTATTGCAAAGTAATTGTTTTTATAATAGAATCGCTATATAGAGTCGGACGAATACCCTCCTTGAAAAACTTCAGGGGAGGGTATCGATTATAACCGATTATTCACAGGTTCCTTAAAAGGAAAATTATGATAGACCTTCATACCCATACTTTTTTAAGCGACGGCGTGCTGGTTCCTTCCGAGCTTGTAAGGCGGGCCGAGGTAAAGGGGTACACGGTAATAGCCCTTACCGACCATGCGGACGCCGCCAATATAGAGAGCGTGCTTGGTCAGTTGAAAAAAGCGGCCATCAGCCTTAACAGAGGCGGTAAAATAAAGGTGATCGCCGGAATCGAGCTTACCCATATTCCACCGCGCCAGATTAACGGCCTTGTGCTCTATGCAAGAGAGCTTGGGGCTGAAATAGTAGTCGGCCACGGAGAGTCCATAGCCGAACCCGTGGCAAAGGGCACAAACGCCGCTTTTATAAACGCCGGTATCGACGTGCTCGCGCATCCGGGGCTTGTATCGGTTAAAGAGGCTAAAGAGGCCGCCAAGCGGGGTGTTCACTTTGAGATAACCTCAAGAGGCGGACACAGCCTTACCAACGGGCACGTGGCCGCTATAGCAAAAAAAGAGGGTGTTTTAATGTTATTGAACTCCGACGCTCACGCGCCCGGAGACCTGATAAACGACGAGGGCGCTTTAAAAGTCGCGCTCGGAGCGAATTTAACAAAAACCGATTATAGAAAGATGAGAAAGAATGCCGAGAAAATTTGCGCCGATGCGCTCTCTTAAGGCGGTGCTTGCGATAGCGGCGGCAGGAGCGTTGCTCGTCGGCTGCACCTCTTTAAAACAGTACTCTACCTCGGACAACTGGCCCACCGCCATGCACGACCCGGGCCGCGGCAACTCTACGCCTGAAAAACTCGGCGCAGCCCTCGTTCCGCTATGGCAAAGAGACATAGCCCCTGTTCAGCTGAACAGGGGAATCGAAAGATTGCAGTTATCTTCACCTGTAATATACGACGGTGTTCTTTATGTAGGCTCTACCGACAAGAGGCTCTACGCCTTTAATCTCGCCACGGGCCGCAGGTTATGGAGGTTCGATGCGGGCCGCGCAATAGAAGCGTCTCCTACCGTAACCGACACAAAAGTCTGCTTCGGCTCTGCCGGCGGGCTCTTCAGGTGTCTGGATAAAAAAGAGGGACGCGAGTTATGGAGTTTTCAGGCCAGAAGCGAGATAACCGCCTCGGCTCTCGCCGCTCCGGGGCTTATCTACCTCTATTCGTCGGACGACAGGCTCTACGCCCTTAACTCGGCTACCGGCGACAGGGTGTGGGTCTATAGCCGTCTGCCCTTTTTCACCGTTACCCGCCGCATAATAAGCTCTCCGGCCTCAGACACGGACGGCAAGGTTATCTACCAGCTCTTTTCAGACGGAATGTTAGTTGCGCTTAACTCCGCTTCGGGTAAAGTAATATGGAAAAAACAGGTAATTAAAGACTTCAGTACGGCGGATATCGCGCGCCGCACCCCTATTGTAGACGGAAAAAGACTCTATATCATCGACGGTAAATCGGCGATTCTAACCCTTAACTCTAAAGACGGTACTGAGCGCGGCATAAACAGCTCTACCAAAGCCGTTGACCTCGTTTTAAGCGGAAACCGGCTTTTAGTAGCGGGTAAAAAGGAGCTTACTCTTTTAGACCGTACGAGTTTAGAGGTTAAGTGGAGCAAACGGGCGGGACTAAACGATATATCGACCCTTTTTGTAGCCGGAGACAAGCTGGTGCTTATATCGGCCTTTAAGTACAAACCGGCGGGCCTCGGTTTTCTTACGAGAGAGCGGGGGTATATAGAATTGATCTCTCTGGATAACGGCAGCGTACTATGGGGGAAAAGACTTAAAGGCACGGTATCGGCTGCGGCGTCGGCCGGAAACGGGGCGCTCGCGCTACTGCGCAACGACGGCCTGTTAAGCCTCTATACGTCTAAATAACATGCATAATCAACTCAACATAGCCTTTGTCTGGCACATGCATCAGCCGATATATAAAGACCCTATCTCGTCTGAGTATATAATGCCGTGGGTTCTTCTCCACGGTACAAAAGATTACTACGACATGGCCGCCATACTTGAGGAGTACCCGGAAATCCACCAGACCTTCAATCTCGTGCCCTCGCTCGTAGAGCAGATAGAGGAGTACGCCTCCGGCACGGCGATAGACAGGTTCAGGCAGGTAGCGCTAAAAGAGGCTATCGAGCTTACCGATGAAGAGAAGGTCTTTCTTCTTACGAACTTCTTCCACAGCAACTGGGAGAATATGATTAAACCGATGCCCCGGTACTGGGAACTTCTAAAAAAAAGGGGGGTTTCAAACTCGCCGGAAGAGGTACGCGCGAGCCTCAGATACTATACCGATGACGATTTCACCGACCTGCAGGTACTCTTCAACCTTGTATGGATAGACCCTACGCTCGTAGAGGCCGATCCTTTCTTGAAAAAGCTTCGAATAAAGGGCAGGGGGTTTAGCGAAAAAGAGAAGATAGAACTGCTCGGCAAGCAGATAAGCATCGTCGGAAAGATACTGCCCAAGTACGCCGAGCTTATGGAACGAGGCATTATAGAGGTCTCTACCACGCCGTACTTTCACCCTATAATGCCGCTACTTTACGACTCCGACTCTACGCTTACGGCAATGCCGGACGCCGAGCTTCCTAAAATAAGGTTTACTCATCCCGAAGATGTCGATACCCAGATACGGCTCGCCGTAAAGTCGTACACCGACACCTTCGGCAAACCACCGGCGGGCATGTGGCCTTCGGAAGGCTCCGTCTCCGCGGACGTGCTGCCGATAATCGCCTCTCACGGCATCTCGTGGATAGCGACCGACGAAGAGATTCTTTCTCATTCCTTAAAAAGACCGATACGAAGAGACGGCTCCGGCAACTCATGGGACGCCTTTCTATACAGGCCGTACGAGTTCGAGAGAGACGGCAATAAACTCTTTATAATCTTCAGAGACCATAAGCTCTCCGACCTTATAGGTTTCGATTACGCTAAAATGTCTCCCGAGGCCGCCGTTGACGACTTTATGGGGCGGCTCGGCAATATATATAATCTGGTGGATAACCCGGAGGCGCACCTTGTAAGCATAATCCTCGACGGTGAGAACGCGTGGGAGACCTACAGCAACGACGGGCGGGACTTCCTCTGCTGCCTCTACTCCCGCCTTACCGAAGACGGGCGGTTTAAGTGCGTTACGGTAAGCGAATTTTTAAACGCTACCGAGAACAAAGACAAGCTCGACTGGATATGGCCGGGTTCGTGGATAGGGCACGACTTTCATGTATGGATAGGGCACCACGAGGACAATACGGCGTGGGACTATATATCCGAGGCGAGAAGCACGCTCGTTACGTTTGAAAAGGCTATTTTGAAAGACGAGGCCGATACCGCCGACGCGGATAAATTGAGCGAAATAAAGAGGAAAAAAGGGGCTGTTCAGGCCGCATGGACTTCTATCTACGCTGCCGAAGGCAGCGACTGGTTCTGGTGGTACGGCGACGAGCACAGCTCTTTGAACGACTCCGACTTCGACATACTTTTCAGAAAGTACGTAAAGATCGTCTATACGCTTATCGGCGTTTCAGAGCCGGTTGCGCTCAATATCCCTATAATCACCGCCGATAAAGGCATACGCCCGAAGAGCACGCCAACCGCCTTTATGGAACCCGTTATAGACGGAGAGATGACAAGCTACTTTGAGTGGCTGACCTCCGGCGACCTTTACCGGGGTTTTAAGGGGTCGAGCATGCATAAAGAGATCGACACCGGTTTTCTTATCGATACAATCGCTTACGGTTACTCTATGGAGCGGCTCTACTTCAGACTCGACTACATGGAAAACAGACTGCCCCATGATAAAGAATGGAGCATCCATATCTCTATTATACACCCTGTAGAGATGCGGATAATAGCTATTATAAACGGCGCTGAAAGCTCGTTTAAGATCTATAAGCGAACGGGGGACGAAAACCGGTGGGAGCTTGAAGCCACTGTGCACGAGATAGCCTCGAATACGTTAGTTGAAATGGCTATACCGCTGAACCTGCTGACGGGTGAAGAG
>JAJRYL010000319.1 GCA_024275855.1 Deltaproteobacteria bacterium | reverse complement strand
GTCGGTGGTTCCGTTGGCGGACTCAAGGGCGTCCTTTATCGCAACGCTTACCGTGGCGCCGTTATAGGCGTTACCCGAAACGAGCGAGCCGCCCGAGATAAGGTCTGCCGTAAGGTAGTTTGTGCCGCCGTCGATACTGAAGTATATATCCTCGTTAGAGCCTGTAGTAAAGACAAAACCCGTTATAGGCGCGTTGGAATCGAGGTTGGCCTCAATATTAATAGCGGTAGATGAGTTAGGCGCGATGGAACCGGTAGAGATTGTAATATCTTTAACCGTATTTTGAAGCACACCGGAAGTATCGGCCATATACCCCTGAAGCTTATAACCGTCCGGGTTGACGACCTTTCCGTTTTTATCGATACTGAACTGCCCGGCGCGCGTGTAGTAGTTTGAGCTTAACGACGGGTCTTTGACAAGAAAAAAGCCGTCTCCGCTGACCGCAAGATCTAAAATATTAGCCGTAGTCTCAAACGCGCCCTGCGCAAAGCTCTTCTGGATAGTCGAAAGGCTTACACCGAGACCGATCTGGTTATTACCCGTAAGCGACTGGCTGAGTATGTCTGAAAAACTCGCCCTGCTGCCCTTGAAACCGGTTGTGTTTACATTGGCGATGTTGTTGCCTATGACCGATAGAACAGACATGTTTGCGTTGATTCCGCTGATTCCGGTAAATAGCGCTGATTGCATAATAAAACCTCCTTTTGGTCTCTTGACAGATCTCTTCGATCTAACAGGTTCTTAAAATTGCCTGAAAATATTTATGGCCTGACAAGCGCCTTATCTCTTAATAAATCTCTTTAATCCTATCCATGCTTGTCGGAATACCGCCCGCTGTCACGGTTACCCCGTTTTCGTCAAAAGCGACACTCGTAACCGTACCGACCGTATGAGGTACTACCTTTAGCGGAAGAGTGTCTGCATCGAAGGCGCCTACCGTAAAGTTATAATCGCCGTTTGGAACAACAATGCCGTTATTGTTCGTTCCGTCCCATGTATAGTCGTACTCGCCGCGTCCGGCTCCTTTTAACTGAACGCTTTTTACAAGTCTCTGATTGCTGTCGTATATATTCACATCAATCCCGGCTGCCCCCTCTTTTAGAGTGTAACCGAACAGAACGGGCGTACCCGCAAAGCTCAGGCCGTTACCCTCTACCTTAACGCCCCTGCCCAAAAGATTCGCCGAGTTGAAGTTCTGCATGCTTGTTATGCTATCGGACATTCCGTTCATCGATTTACTGAGGCTTGAGAGCGACTCAAGCTGACGGAACTGCGCAAGCTGGGCCACGAACTCGGTATTGTCCATCGGGTCGAGCGGGTCCTGATTTTTAAGCTGCGTAACAAGCAGCTTTAAAAACATATCCTTTCCGCCGTCGTCACTCTTCTGCGTCTTATAAACAGGCGCGTTCGGATCCACCGCAGATGCTACTCCTGCCAATTCCATAATACCCCCCAATCTATTTTTATAACTTCCATATTACGCAAAAAGGTCTACGCCCCTGTCTCTTCCAATACCGTAAGCACGGTTCATAGCAGGGTGAATAACCACGTTATCGGCCCCTATATCAGGCCCGGTCTTTCTACTCATCGAGTTGCCGCCGCCGGACGCGCGGCGCTGCCAGAGTTCGGCGCCGGAAGAGCCGCCGCTTCCTACGGACTGCTCCTGTAAGGCTACCGAATACTCTTCCATTTGCATTCCCTGCTCCGCAAAGAGCTGCTTCAACTTACCGGAGTCAGATTCAAGCAACTGCTTTACGGCTAAAGAGTCTACCAACACCTTTGCTTTCACGCTCTTGCCGTCGCTTTGCAGCTTTATCTGTAAAGCGCCGAGATGCTCTGGAGAGAGGCGCAAGGTAACGTTTTTGCCGCCGGAGAGAAAACTGAGCTTTATGGCCTGGGCGAATTTTTCATATACCTTTACGGTATCCTCAACGCCTTTGGCAACCTGCGACCCGGTACTTACGCTCGAATACGTCTGTGTAACGGTAACGTTTTTCAATTGGCCTTCCCTTGCAAGAAGCGCTGAGAAGTCGCGCGGCGTATCGGGCGACGAGCCGTCTTCGCCGGCCCCGCCGGCGCCCCCGCCGCTTAAATCGGCAAGTACGGTCGAACCGCCGTCTGAACTCGTACCCGGCACAACTCCTTTTCCCGTCTCAATACTTTTAACGCTCCTGTCAATTACGTCCGCCGCTTTTACAGCAGCCTCGTTGCCTTTGCCGTATGGCACTTTTGCGTCTTCCGCCTGTTCTACGACTCTTTTAACGGAAGCGGCATCCTGCCCCGTCCTTTGCCGCAGGCTCTCACCCGTGCCTGCCAAACCGTCTTTAACGGCACTCTTACCTTCCTCTGTTCCTCCACTGCTTTCACCTTTGCCTCCATTGCCTTCACCCTGCAAAAGCTCTTCTTTTCCGGCCTTTAACGGCTCCTGTTCAGCTTCAGAAAGCCCGGCGCTCTCATTTACCCCGGCGGGCGATAGAGCGGCAGACTTAACGCCAACCGCGCCGTCTACCGTCGCGCTTACCTTCTCACCGGTTCCGGTTATGGAAGAAGCGGCTGCCGTACCCCCGCCCTGCGCAGCAACCGGCGCGGCAATACCTGTTAAGCCCCCATTATCAACAGGGACGGAGCCGGTTTCAGACCCGCCCGTTAAAAGAGCGCTCTCTTCAACACCCTCAGTCCCTTTCATGCCTCCGGCAGCCCCTGTTGCAATGGCCGCCTCCAAACCGGTAACCGGGCCCGCTGTTTGCGCCCCCCCTCCGGCCCGCTCTTCTGCCTTAAGAGAACCGGCCTGCCCGTCAGTTCCGTTACCCCCTCCGTTACCGCCTAACAGAGAGGCAAGGTTGATACGGTACGCCTGTTCTCCGGCTTCAAGCTCAGACTGAACAACGACCCCTGCGGATACGGCGGGCGCAGACGCTTTCGTTGCCTCTGCAAACACTTTCGCCTCTTGCGGCAAAGCGGCCCCCGCCGCCTCCGGCCCTTGTTTGGCACCGGTTGCCTCAGCCGAGACCTCCGCCGTTTCATTATCCAAAAGAGCCTCCTGCCCGTTGCCAAGCAGCAACGGCTTCAAATCCGGCTCTTCTATAACATCATTAAACTGGCCACCGATAAACAGACCCTTTTCAGGGGTTGCCGTAGCCGCGCTTAAAGCTCTTTTGCCCTCTTTATTTACGCTTGCCGGTGCAACCGCGCCGCCAAACCCGTACTCGTCCTCTATTAACGGATAGGCCCTTTGCGGCTTTGAGCCTCCTAAACTCACGGGCTCCGGGGTTTCACCATTTAGAGCGCTTTGCGAAGCGTCGATTTTTCCGGTTTCAACACCTATGCCGGAGGCTTCCCCCGAATCTGTACCACCCTCCTCTTCAGTAAGCGAAGCACCGGACCGGTCACGGTCTGAAACGCTCACTTCAGCGGAATTAGCCGGTTCTTTATCAGTTTTAACCGCTGTACTATTTATATCAGCGGTAAACGGCTCGGCCTCTTTACTCTTTTCGAGACGCGCGCGCTCTTTAGTCGCCTCAACGCCCGGCTCTGCCGCGTCTTTCCCGTACTTGCGCAAAATCTCCTTTGTTGACGAAAGTACCTCGCCAAACCCGTCAGCGCCGCTCGCAACGGATGTCCGCTTCGAACCTGCCGTCTGTTCGGGCCTGATTGCGGCTCTCTCGAATATAGAGACTTCCAAAGCCATTTGCTGCTTCCTTATCTATTCAAAAAAACATAAAAAGTAACGTGCATATGCAACTATAGAGCTAATACTCTACGGTTATATATAGCAACCCGCGTGCCAAAAGCGTTTTGTGCCATTTTTAACTGCAAATACAGGTAGTTAGATGGTGACGCCAGATACTGTTTCTTTTTTTATGAATTAGAAAGGGGTAATTTTTTCCGTAAAAAGAGGATATTTTTTCCGCTTTCAAAAGTCCGGCACCAGAAGGCCGGATCAACTTCAGGGT
>JAJRYL010000318.1 GCA_024275855.1 Deltaproteobacteria bacterium | reverse complement strand
CTCGCCGCACAGGTGCGGTGCTCTCGCAAATTTTACCCTACGCAGGTCGCGGCGCGCGACAGCGTACATCCGGTACTTAAAACCTACTCGGTTCTTCTTCCGCAAGGTGCAACCCGCACTGGGAATTTTGACAATCTACCGTGGCACCGTTTAGCGCTGGTGCACCGTTAAACCAATAGTACCTGATATTGCTCACCGCAGGTGCGGTGCTCTCGCAAATTTTGCCCTACGCAGGTCGCGCAATAAACGGCGTCTACCGGATTCTGTTTCAGTAAGCACTCACCACCAACTCGGTGCTCTCGCAAATTTTGCACTACGCAGTAGTGTTATCGACCGCAAAAGAGTTCTCTTTGAAGAACCTGTTTATAGCGTCGCCGTTCATCAGCACGTTTGTGCAGAGCAACTCTACGAGTTTTAAGAGCAGCTCTTTATTATCGGAGATAACCTTGGTGCTTTTGTAGTTGGCGTCGTCGAGTATAGACTGAATATCGTCGAGTATCTCCGAGCCCGAAGTAAGCGCGAAGTCGCCGAGCCCTACAAGGCTCTTGTTGCTCATACGGTCTCCGAAACCGTACTCCACAACCATTCTGCGGGCTATGCCCGTGGCCTGAACAAGGTCGTGCGATGCGCCGAGAGTTTTGGAATCGCTGCCCGATATTTCGGTCTCAGCTACCATGCCGCCAAGTATAACGCCGATTTCTTTTGCTATGTCGAGCTTGGTAAACGTAGTACGCACCGCTTCGTCGAGCGGAATAAAGGCCGAGAAATCGCGGTAGCTGTCGAGACTGACAAAGGCCGGAGTCTTGTCGAAGTACCTCTTCATAAGCAGAAGGTGGCCTGCCTCGTGAATAGCGATATTGCGCTTCTCTTGCGCCGTAAGGGATTCGGCCCTCTGCATAAAGAGGGTTTTGGAGGCGGGCCTCGCCCTCTGCTGGCTCCAGACCCTTAGCGCCTCTATCTCCTCTTTCTTCAAGACGCTAAGCGGCGTTATGGCCCGTATGGTGTCGAGCAGCGTCTTTTGCTTAACGTCGAGCGAGAGCATGCCGTCTATCACCCCTTCGGTCTTCTCCGTATCCCCGCTTTCATACAGGGTGTTGAAGGTAGTCACTACGGCGTCCTTTACAGCCTGCTCCATCTCCGCGCCCGTATACCCCTGCGAGTTCTGCGCAAGCTCGCGCACGTCTATCTGCGTGATGTCGGCAATCCTGCGCTCAAGGTGGATTCTATAAATATCCTCCCTCTCCTCGACGCTCGGCAGGTCAACGAAGAATACCTCGTCGTAACGCCCCTTTCTCCAGAGTTCGGGAGGCAGGTTCTGCGGGTCGTTAGCCGTGGAGATAACAAAAACCGGTTTCGATTTTTCCTGAAGCCACGTAATAAAGGTACCGAATACCCGAAGCTGCGTTCCGGAGTCTCCCTGGTAACCGCTTACCCCGCCAAAGGCCTTGTCGATTTCGTCTATCCAGAGGATGCAGGGCGCTACCGCCTCCGAGAGTTGTATGCAGCGGCGGATATTCTTTTCGCTCTCTCCGACGGTAGAGCCGAAGATGCGCCCTACGTCGAGTTTTAAAAGCGGCAGGTTCCAGATTCCGGCCAACGCCTTGCAACAGAGCGATTTACCCGAACCCGGCACACCGATTAAGAGCAGCCCCTTGGGTATATCAAGCCCGAGCGTCTCTATGCGGTCGCGGCTTAGACGAAAGACGTGTTCGCGCTCGACAAACCAGTGCTTTATCTCGTCGAGTCCGCCGATGTGCTCAATGCTCTCTTTGTGCGGATAGTAATCGAGAATTTTCTGTTTCTGAATTATCTGCTGCTTTTCGTCCTGAATAAACGAGATGCAGTCTTCGTTTAAAACCCCGTTATTGAGGCTGATAGATTTTCGGATTACCCGTTTTATATTGTCCATCGAAAGCCCCTGAAGGGACTTGTAGAGGATAGAGCGGGTAGAGGCGTGCCACGATTCCGGTATTAAGTGGTCGTAAGTCTCGGTGACCATTTCGGCTATTTCGTCGTAGTCGGGCAGCGAAAGCTCAAGTACTATTATATCCTCTTCAAGCTCCGGCGGGATTTCGCCTAAAGTCGGGGAGACGATGCAGATGGTATTTACGGACTTAACGTCCTCTATAATCGCCGGAAGGTCGCGAAAGCGGCGCAGGAACTCGTGCGAGATAAAGTACCCCGCGATATCTTTTAACAGGTATAGATTGTTATCGTCTTCGCTGCGGGTAATGCGCTCTTCGATAGTGGCGAGCACCTTCTCTTTACCCATCGGTTCGCGTTTGCTCTTGTCTTTGTCTCCCCCGACCATGCCGCGCGAGACGCTCCACTTCCAGAAGGTCGTCTTTATCTCCGTGCAGAGCTTGTCGAGAATCTTCTCTACCCTGCGCTCTTCAAAAGAGACCAGCCAGAGTATAGGGTACCTCGCCTCTATGTGAATCTTTATCTCTTGTTCAAAATCTTTCGCGTTCATAGCTTATCTATCCTCGGTTTCCCCGGATTTATCGGATTCCCCGGTTTTAATTAAGTTCTCTCTACACTTATATTATAGCAAAGAAAATCATAACATATTAGAATTTACCTGTAAAATCGAAAACCTTTCGATTTTACAGACCCTCGCTTATAGGTTCAGCCCACCCGTACGGGCTCTGCCTGCCTTAATAGCCCTGCGCTTGTCTTCGGTCTCCTTTTCTGATAAATTCTAAGATTACTTCTATTCAGTTATAAAAACAGTGGAACCCGGCCATACCGTAATCGCCGTTAAAAGAGCAACGGAGTGAGAACCATGAGTTACGTACTTGAAGTAGAGAGCCTTACAAAAACATTTGGCGGGTTTACCGCCGTAGACTCCATATCGTTCAAGATGCGAAGAGGCGAGATACTCGGCCTTATGGGCCCCAACGGCGCGGGCAAGACCACTACCCTGCACATGCTGCTCGACCTTACCACGGCAACTTCGGGTTCGGTTAAACTATTCGGGCTTGAGTATAAAAATAACAGAGAAGAAATCCTCTCGCGGATAAACTTTTCAAGCTCCTATATCTCGCTGCCCTCGGGCCTTACCGTAATAGAGAACCTTACCGTAATGGCGCGCGTATACGGGATACGGGGCAGGAAAAGAAGAAGAGAGCTTATAGACGGACTGATGGAGAGGCTGGAGGTAACGGAGCTTGCGAAACGTTCTACACGCGGACTCTCGAGCGGGCAGCTTACGCGGGTCTGCCTTGTAAAGGCGCTTTTAAACTCTCCTGACCTGCTCTTTTTAGACGAGCCTACAGCGAGCCTCGACCCCGACATAGCCGACAAGACACGCAGGCTGTTAAGAAGCATCCGCGAACAGCGCAAGGTCTCCATACTCTATTCGTCCCACAACATGGCTGAGATGGAAGAGCTTTGCGACAGGATAATCTTTATGAACAAGGGCCGGATAGTGGCCGTTGGCACGGCCAAAGAGATTTTAGCGTCATATAACGGGACGAGCCTCGAAGAGGTTTTTCTAAAGATTACGAGAGAGACGGTAGTATGAATATTTACAGAGTACTGGGGTTCTCCACCCGCTACCTCTACCTCTTTAAAAGAAGTCTTCCGCGCCTTATGGAGATCTTCTACTGGCCGGTAATAGACCTTCTGCTCTGGGGTTTTGTCGGTATCTACCTCAATAAACATCAGGGCGCTACTCCCGACATTATCGGTTTTTTCTTAGGCGCTCTCATACTGTGGGACATACTCTTTAGAAGCCAGCAGGGTATAAGCATCTCTTTTTTAGAAGATATCTGGTCTCGCAACCTTCTCAACATCTTTACCTCGCCGATATCGCAGACAGAGTACATAACCACGCTTCTGTTTATGAGCGTTATAAAGCTTATACTGGCCTCTACGGTTATGGTGCTCTTGGCGCTGCTCTTCTACGCCTTCAACATCTTTACCTTCGGGCTTGCGCTTATTCCGCTTGCGGCGAACCTTATAATAATGGGCTGGTCCATAGGCATAATAACCACGGCGGTTATACTGCGCTACGGCCAGCAGGCCGAGGTGCTGGCATGGGGCATAGCCTTTCTCTTTCAGCCGGTCTCCGCCGTCTTCTACCCCGTTGACGTTCTTCCGCCCTTTTTACGCGTTGTAGCCTGGTGCGTACCCGCCTCCCACGTCTTCGAGGGCATGCGCACTGTACTAAACGGCGCTCCGCTGCCGCTGGGCCAGGTGCTTATAGCGGCTCTTTTGAATATCGTCTATATAACCGTTGCGATACTCTTTTTTAAATGGAACTTTAAAATGGTAAAAAAGAAAGGGTTGCTCGCCAGGAATGGAGAATGAAGAGCACGGCATCGGTTTTACTTATTCAGTCTGCCGAGCACGGTCGAGTAGGTCTTAAAGTCAGCCCCGCTAAAGAGAACAAAACGGAGAAGCTCTATTTTAGACGGCTCCGTCTTTAGAAAATCGACAACGGTTCTCAGCGCGATAGCGGCGGCCTCCTCAACCGGGTAAGAGTAAACCCCTGTGCTTATGGACGGAAACGCTACGCTCTTAAACCCGTGCTCTTTTGCGAGCGTCAGGCTCGATCTGTAGCTCGAAGCGAGCAGAGCGGCCTCGCCACGATTGCCTCCCCCGTACACCGGCCCGACCGTATGTATAACATATTTGCACGGCAGTTGCCCTGCCGTGGTAATTATTGCCGTGCCCGCAGGGCACCTGCCTATCTTCCGGCACTCGGCCATTATAGCGATGCCGCCCGCTCTATGGATTGCGCCGTCTACTCCGCCGCCGCCGCTTAACGCGGAGTTAGCGGCGTTTACTATAGCGTCAACCGCCTGTAGCGTAATGTCGCCCTCAACGAGTTCGAGCGTGGAATTATTTATGCGTATGCTGGTAACCATGCGACTCCGTAAAAATTCTATAAAAAGAAATTATAAAAAGGCCGGAACCGTAATGACAGAGCGGGGGCAGGCAGTAAAGAGCCGGCACAGAAAAGAGGCAGGCCGTTACTACTTTACAGCCGTTACCATGTAGTGGGACGGGTTCAGTTTTATTATTTCGGGGTCGGAAAATCCGGCGTCGAAAAGGCAGCCGGCAACGGTGGCCGGTTCTATTCTTTCGCCAACCGGGGGGCCGCGCTCTTCTTCTATTACGTCCCAGTCTATTATCGCAACCGTGGCCCACGGTTTAAGCACGCGGCGCACCTCGAAAAGAAGCTCTAACGGCTCCTCTATCTCATGAAACATATAG
>JAJRYL010000317.1 GCA_024275855.1 Deltaproteobacteria bacterium | reverse complement strand
TTTTTAAATCCAACACCAAACTTCTACCGCTGCATAAACCCTGCCTTTTAGGAACTCAATTATGAGCACAGCCTTTTTATACTCTAAAGAACTCGGCTCGTACTGCTACGGCAAAGCTCATCCGATGAAACCGCTTCGCCTTACCCTGACCTACGAACTTATTGAGGCCGCTGGTCTTACGAATCTGCCAAACGCCGCTATAATTCCGGCACGTAAAGCCACAGAAGAAGAACTCTCTTTATTCCATTCTGAAAAGTACATAAAAATAATCGAAGAGGCCAATACGGGGATAATACCGGTAGACGGGCCCGCATACGGTATAGGCGAAAGTGACAACCCGGTCTTTAGCGGCATCTACGACTGGTCGTGCCTCTCGACCGGGGCCTCAATACAGGCCGCGGAGCTTATCGCAAACGGCACGGTAAAAAGAGCCTTCAGTATTTCCGGCGGCCTCCACCACGCCATGCCATCGCGCGCCTCCGGCTTCTGCTACTTTAACGACGCGGCAGTGGCTATAAAGCGGCTTGTAGAACTCGGCGCCCGCGTAGCCTACGTAGACATAGACGCGCATCACGGCGACGGAGTCGAGTACGCATTTTACGAGACAGACAAGGTTCTTACCATTTCGCTGCACGAAAGCGGACAGTGGCTCTTTCCGGGCACCGGGGCCGTTACAGACAGGGGGTTGAACCGGTTCAAGGGTTACGCGATAAACTGCCCCCTGCCGCCGGAGACCGCAGACACCGAGTTCGTAAACGCCTTTATGGAGATAGTTCCTGTTGCGCTTAAAGCCTTTAAGCCCGACATTTTAGTTACGCAGCTCGGGGTAGACACCTTCTACACCGACCCGATTACGCACCTCAGCCTTACGACAAACGGTTTCGAGTCTATGGTTAACTTTTTTTACGAGACCGGGCTTCCGTGGGTAGGGCTTGGCGGCGGCGGTTACAACATGAGCAACGTGGCGCGGGCCTGGACGATAACATGGGCTGTTATGAACGGGGTAACGGTTCCTGAAAAGATCCCCGAAGAGTATATAAAAGAGAACCGCGACTTTTTTCACTCGGACGAAATGCGCGACACCGTTACTACGCACGGGCTTGCGGGTAAAGATATTAAAGAGATAGCGCACGATATAGAGTATATAAAGACCGATGTTCTGCCGCTTATCGGGCGGGCGTAACAAAAGCGCGTAAACCGGCGGAAGTTGGCGGTTGACGCATCGGGGCAAACTTGGTAGCTTCTCTATATAAACGGTTATTTTGCAAACTGTGCCAAACATGAATAAGAGGCTCTCTAATATGCAGATCGGCGTACCGAAAGAGATAAAGGATAACGAGTACCGTGTGGCCATAATTCCACCGGTCGTAGGCGTACTGGCAGGCGCCGGACACCATGTAATGATAGAGAGCGGAGCGGGAATAGGCAGCGGTTTCAGCGACGAAGAGTACGCTGCCGCCGGGGCCGAGATAGTAACCGAGGTCAAACAGCTCTGGGACCGTGCCGAAATGGTCGTAAAAGTCAAAGAGCCTGTAAAAGAGGAGTACGGATACTTAAAAGACGGCATACTGCTCTTTACCTTCCTGCACCTTGCCGGAAACCGCAGGTTGCTCGACGAACTGCTCCGCTCCGGCGGAACCGCCATTGCCTACGAAACCATTGAGACAGAGGACGGGCAGCTGCCGATACTTGCCCCTATGAGCGAAATAGCAGGCAGGCTCTCTATTCAGGTAGGCGCGTTTCATTTGATGAAACAGAACAACGGCGCAGGAGTGCTTTTAGGTGGAGTACCCGGAGTAGAACCCGGACGAGTGGCGATAATAGGCGGCGGTGTCGTAGGGCTGAACGCCGCGAAGATGGCGGTAGGGCTCGGCGCTGACGTAACCGTAATAAACCGGGGGCACGACCGGCTGAGGTACTTCGACGATCTGTTCGCAGGGCGTGTGCATACCCTGCACTCAAACTCTCATAATATCGCGCGTACCGTAACGGAGTGCGACCTGCTTATAGGCGCCGTGCATCTGCCCGGGGCAAAGACCGAAAAGCTCGTAACCCGCGAGATGGTGGCAAATATGAAAAAAGGCTCCGTTATAGTAGACGTCTCCATAGATCAGGGCGGCTGCGTAGAGACCATGATTCAGACGAGCCACTCAAAACCTACCTACGACATAGACGGCGTAATACATTACGGTGTCGCCAACATGCCGGGCTCTGTACCGCACACCTCTACCGTTGCCCTTGCAAACGCCACATTCCCCTACATTATGCAGATAGCCGAACTCGGCTTCAACAAGGCCGTAAAATCGACCCCTTCGCTCGAACGCGGCGTTAATATCCGCATGGGGCAGGTAACGCACCCTATGGTCGCGAAGAGCGCAAAAAAAGAGTGCGCGCCGCTAAGAATATAAAGTGTTTTTTTATGGTCTGCCAAGTACCGTAAAACAGCCTGTGCCGGTCTATTCCCGCCTATCGAAACTGTTAAAAGCCTCCGCGCTTAAAAACAGATCCGCTCTATTACCGCTATTTAGCTCTTTAAACCGGTTTTTCTAATAACGAGCCTCTTTTCACATAAAAAAGAAGAGAAACCGGCACGTAAAACCCTTCTAAACAGCCTTGTACCAAGAGCTTTTGCCTTGACTCAACAGGGTAAATACGTTACCTTTTATTATTCAGTTCTGTCAGGGTTAACCTCTGAATTTATCGGTATTTTTTGCCCCTTGTCGCTCCGGCGCAACTGAGCGTGCCGGGAAGAGGAATACCTGTCTATTATTAAAGCGCCAATAAGGAGTCTTATCTGTGGACGATAGAAGTGCCGAGTTCAATACCCGGCTGAAAAAATTGCAAGATATTAAAGAGGCCGGAATAGAGGCCTACCCCAACGACTTCAAGCCGTCTGCGACGACCGCTTTTATCGTCGAAAACTTCGACAAACTGGACGCCGAGGTCCTTAAACAGAAGAGCGACACGGTTTCTATTGCCGGGCGCATAATGGCCAAGCGCGACTTCGGCAAGGCCTCTTTCATCCATATTCAGGACAGATCGGGCCGTTTGCAGGTCTATGTCAAGAAAGATATCGTCGGAGAAGAGTCTTTCGCTACCTTCAAAAAGTCCGATGTCGGAGACATAGTAGGCATCTCCGGCACGCTTTTTAGAACCCGCACCGACGAACTCACGATAGAGGCCGCAACATTCTCCCCCTTGGCAAAGGGGCTAAGCCCGCTGCCGGAAAAATGGCACGGCCTTACGGACGTAGAAGCGCGCTACCGCCAGCGTTATGTAGACCTTATGGTAAACCCGGACGTAAAAGAGGTCTTTGCGAAAAGAAGCGAAATTGTGCGCTTTATCCGCGAGTTTCTTACCTCAAGAGAGTACGTTGAGGTAGAGACGCCTATGCTTCAGCAGATTCCGGGCGGGGCGGCGGCAAGACCGTTCAAAACCTATCACAACGCGCTCGGCATGGAGCTTTTCATGCGCATAGCCCCTGAGCTTTACCTTAAGAGGCTTATAGTGGCCGGGCTCGAAAGAGTCTTTGAGATCAACAGAAACTTCCGCAACGAGGGGATCAGCACGCAGCACAACCCAGAGTTCACTATGCTGGAGTTCTACCAGGCGTACGCCACCTTCGAAGACCTGATGGACCTTACCGAAGAGATGGTAAGCTCGCTTGTGCAGAAGGTCTGCGGGGCCACAACCATAACCTACCAGGGTACAGAGCTGAACTTCGCCCCGCCCTGGAGGCGCGTATCGGTTAAAGACGCTATTTTAGAGCACTCGGCCGCAGATAAAGAAATTTTTAAAGATAAGGCGGAGGCGTTGAGGTTTGCCGCCTCCATAGGTATTGAACTTTCGGAAAAGTTCAGCCACGATAAGATAATAATAGAGATTTTCGAGTCGGTAGCTGAACCGAAGTTCATACAGCCGACCTTTGTAACCCACTACCCGCTTGAGGTCTCTCCGCTCGCGAGAAAGAACGACGAAGACCCGAGCGTAGTAGACCGTTTTGAGCTTATGGTAGCGGGGCGCGAAATAGCCAACGCCTTTAGCGAACTGAACGACCCCGTAGACCAGCGCGAACGCTTTACCGCCCAGATAGCGGAGCGGGAGGCCGGAGACGACGAGGCGCACCACATGGACGAAGATTACCTTCGGGCGCTTGAGTACGGAATGCCGCCGACCGCCGGAGAAGGAATTGGCATCGACCGGCTCGTTATGCTCTTGACGGACTCGGCCTCAATCCGTGACGTTATACTTTTTCCGCAGTTACGGTCAAGCTGACAAACTGAAACGGTAACCCTCCCCCGGCAGGTGCCGGGGGTATATTTAGGTTACAGGCGCTCCGGCTTGGCCCCGACTGAGCGCCTATTTTTCCCCTGACAGGAATCCGGTGTTTTAACGGCTAAACATTACCCGAGGCTTTAAAACCAATCGCCATGTCTTACCAGCTATTCATAGGGCTCCGCTACCTCAAGGCAAAGAGGAAGCAGGGCTTCATCTCCGTTATTACCCTTATCTCCATTATCGGCATAATGGTCGGCGTTACTGCGCTTATTGTCGTTCTCTCGGTAATGAACGGCTTCGAAGAGACGCTGAAAGACAAGATACTCGGGTTAAACGCCCACGTGGTCGTAGTCGGTTTCGGCTCCGGCCTCGGCGACTACGCCGACCTGGCCGAAAAGGTTCGCACGGTAAAGGGCGTTAAGGGCGCAAGCCCCTTCACATACTCCCAGGCCATGCTCTCGGGCGGCAACGGCTCTATAGGCGCGGTTATCCGGGGGCTCGACCCGGCCTCCGTCGCAGACGTAACCACACTGCCGAAACGAATTATAGAAGGCTCTTTAGAGGGCGTAAAGGTCGGTTTAGGCAACAGGAACAAAAGACTCTCCCCTAACGAAGCGCCCGAACTTCCGGGTATATTAATAGGCACCGAGCTATCTAAATCAACTGGCGCCGGTGTTGGAGACCGCCTCAACGTAATCTCTCCTATGGGCACGATGACGCCGGCGGGGCCTGTGCCGAGAATGACGACATTCAAGGTATCGGGCATCTTCGAGTTCGGCATGTACGAGTACGACTCTTCCGTGGCCTTTATCTCTATAAAAAACGCCCAGAAATTCTTCCGCCTCGGCGACACGGTAACAGGCATAGAGGTGAAGATAAACGATATATACTCGGCTGAAAAGATAGCTGACGATATACTGATAGCCCTTAAAGGCAACTACTGGACACGCACATGGATGGAGATGAATAAAAACCTCTTCTCGGCCCTGAAACTCGAAAAGGTCGCCATGTTCATAATCCTGACCCTTATAGTGCTTGTCGCGGCGTTAAACATAATAAGCACGCTTATTATGGTCGTAATGGAGAAAAACCGCGACATAGCTATTCTCAAGAGCCTCGGAGCGACGTCTGGCGGCATAATGAAAATCTTTATGGTCGAGGGGATAATAATCGGTTTTACCGGCACCCTGCTCGGCGCTCTCTCAGGTGTGGTTATCGCACTGAACATAGAGAGGATAATATCGGTAGTGGAGCGCACATTCCATTTCAAGGTTCTGCCTCCAAGCGTCTACTATATAGACAAGCTGCCCTCTCAGGTAGACCCGCTCACTGTGCTGATAATAGTCGCTATATCGATCTCTATAAGTTTTCTCGCTACCGTCTACCCGTCTTATCAGGCATCTAAATTAAACCCGGTGGAAGGCTTAAGGTATGAATAGAGGCGCTCTCTTGTAATTGGATTTTATACGGTTTAATAAAGTTTAAAAAATAAGATAAAAAGATCGGGGCTTGAACGGAAGCGTTTACTAATAGACGAAGACGATAAGCCTTAACAAGGTTTAAGAGATAGCGCACCCGGTGCACTAACAGGAGCGTTTATTATAGGTGGAGATTATAAGCCTTAAGGGTGTTTTTAAGAGATGCAGAACACCCGGGGCTTGAACAGGAGCGTTTATTATAGATGGAGATTATAAACCTTAAGAGGGTTTTTAAGATTTACAAAAGAGGCGGCTCTGTAGTGGAGGTGTTAAGGGGCATCGACCTTGTGATAAACTCTTCCGATACGTACGCTATAGTAGGGGCCTCGGGCGTGGGCAAATCCACGCTCCTAAATATCATGGGCGCGCTCGACAACTGTACCGAAGGAGAGGTGCTCTACCACGGCGTACCGTCCGGCACGCTCGACGAACAGAGCGCTGCGCGTTTTAGAAACCGTTCAATCGGATTTGTTTTTCAAAGTCACCACCTGTTGCCGGAGTTTACGGCCTTGGAGAACGTGATGCTGCCTGCGTTGATCGGCGGCGTATCTAAAGACGAAGCTTTAAAGAAAGCAACGGAACTGTTAGGCGAAGTCGGGCTTAAAAACAGAGTATCGCACAAACCGGGCGAACTCTCCGGCGGCGAGCAGCAGCGCACGGCAATTGTCCGCGCGCTTATTCAAGACCCTGACGTTGTGCTCGCCGACGAACCGACCGGCAACCTCGATACGGTTACGGCGAAAGAGGTTTTCGACCTGCTTCTCGACATAAATAAAGCCCGCGCCACAGCGCTTGTGGTCGTCACGCACAACGAAACGCTTGCCGGGAAACTCTCGCGCACAATACGGATGGTAGACGGAAAGATAGCCGCGGAGCTATAGGGCCTGAACTGATAAAAAAATAACCAATTGAAAAGACCATTGATTAAAAAAAGAGAGAACAAAAAGGGGTTCAACCCGGCACGGCTCGCCGCCCTGCTGCTTTTTACTCTACTGTATTTAGGCGCGGCGAATACCGCCCGCGCCTCTGACCTTAAAGTAATCGTGCTGCCCTTCGACACCCACTCGGCACAAGATATCAGGGCGGAAAAAAGAAGTATTATGAACAGCGTTGCCGCTTCGCTCGAAAGGGCAGGAGCCGGGATAACCGGCATGGACAAGATTAAAGAGCTTGTGCTTGAAAAGAAGCAGACCGGTTTCGACGAATCTACAGCCCTTGAGGTAGCCGCAGGGGTCAATGCCGATTTTGCCGTGCTCGGCTCCATTACCCGCCTCGGCGGCACTACCAGTGTAGATATACGCGTGCTCGACATAAAGGCCAGGGAGACCCTCGCGCTCTACTACCACACCTCGGTCTCTATCGCCGACCTTAAGCGTAAAATAGCGGCTAACGGCCCTGTTATGCTCAAGCGGATGAAGATGGCCGTAATGGCGCGTCCGGCGCTCCGTTCAGGCACCATCGACCGCATAGAGGTGGCCGGCAATATACGCATAGATACCGAAGCGATAAAACAGAAAATATCGTCATCGGCTGGCTCCGAGTACTCAGCCGACGATGTTAAAGACGACATTCTTTCAATCTACTCGACAGGTTACTTCGATGACGTAAGCGCAGACCTATCGGACACGGCCTCCGGCAAAGTGCTTACCTTTACCGTAAGCGAACTGCCGTATATAAGAAAAATTGAACTTCGGGGAAATACCGAAATCGAAGAAGCCACTTTAAGGGAGATGCTTACGCTTAAAGAGAACACAGCGCTCGACCGTGTGCTGCTTGGCGAGAACAGAGATATACTTAAATCGTACTACGGCGAGCAGGGCTACTACCTCGCAAACATCAACACAGAGGTAAAGTCGAACGGCGTAGAGACGACCGTTATCTTCAATATACAGGAAGGCGCGGAGGTAAGGGTGCGCCGTGTTACGTTTATAGGCAATAAAGCTATAAGCGACAAAAAGCTGAAGAAGATAATCTCTACAAAAGAGGCGTGGCTCCTCAGCACTTTTTCGGAGTCCGACCGTTTCGATGAACTTATGTTTCAAAGAGACCTCAACCTGATAAT
Source organism: Deltaproteobacteria bacterium (assembly GCA_024275855.1). Lineage (GTDB taxonomy): Bacteria > Desulfobacterota > GWC2-55-46 > GWC2-55-46 > JADFVP01 > JADFVP01. The sequence goes on along the minus strand of JAJRYL010000317.1, from coordinate 2,185 downwards.
GGCCGAATACTACAACAACGGATTTATAAAGGCCGACATCACGGACAGCAGAGTGCTTTTAAGCGAAGATAAAAAGTGGTTCTATATAACAATAGCAATAGATGAAGGCCCTCAGTTCAGCGTTGGAGAGGTAGATGTTTCGGGCGACCTTATAACCACGAAACATGAACTGCTCGATATAATTAAAATAGAGCCCGGCACGGTCTTTAACAGAAGCAAGCTCTCTGTTGATATAGACAAGCTTAGCGACTTTTACGGCGACAAGGGGTACGCATACGCCGAGGTATCGCCGCGCACAAAGATAAACGAAGCGGAGAGGACAATTAACATCAACTTCGAGTTAGCAAAACATGAACTCGTTTACGTGGAGCGTATAAGCATAAGCGGCAATACCAGAACCAGAGACAAGGTAATAAGGCGAGAGCTTGAGACTGACGAAGGAAACCTCTACTCTACCTCGGAGGTAAAACGGAGCCGTAACAACCTGCGCCGCCTCGGTTACTTCGACTCCGTTAAAATAGGGCGGAGCCAGGGGTCGGCGGAAGACAAGATAAACCTTGACGTAGAGATAGCGGAGCGGCCGACAGGCTCTATATCCATCGGAATGGGTTACTCGTCCGTCGATAAGCTGATCGGTACGGCCTCTATATCCCAGGACAACTTTCTCGGCACCGGCATAAAACTCAACATGTCGGGCACGATAAGCTCATCTTCGTCGCGTTACGTTCTCAGCCTTACAGAACCGTGGCTCTTCGACAAACCCATATCGGCCGGTATCGACATATACAATACCGTTAAGGTCTTCCAGGACTTCACTATAGATAAAAAAGGTTTCGGCCTGCGCGCCGGCTTCCCGCTTTACAAGCGTTACACGCGGGGCTTTTTAAATTATAAATTTGAAAATGTCGATGTGTCGGAGATTGCGGATAACGCGTCGAACTTTATCAAGGAGCAAAGAGGCATAAACACCGAGTCGAGCGTCAAGGTGGCAATACGCCACGACACAAGAAACGACGCCTTCTTCCCGTCCGAGGGAGTAGTAGCCAACTTTTCAACGGAGTTGGCCGGAGGGCCGCTTGGAGGCACTACCTACTTCGTTAAGTACGAGGCCGGACTGGTAAAGTTCTTCTCGCTGCCGCTTAACACCACCTTCTCCCTTCGCGGCTCGCTCGGTTACGTACAGGGCCACTCCGAAAAAGACCCGCCGGTCTACGCGCGGTACTTTCTCGGCGGAATGAGTTCCATAAGAGGTTTTAAAACCCGTACTATCAGCCCCAAAGACGAAGTCACGGGAGACCTGATCGGCGGTACTACGAAGATGGTAGCAAATGCCGAGTTTGTCTTTCCGCTTCTTGAAGAACAGAAGATCAAAGGTGTTCTGTTCTTCGACGCCGGAAACGCGTACAACGGGCAGATCGACCTTGGCGACATAAGAATGGGAGCCGGAGGAGGAATACGCTGGTTCTCACCCATGGGGCCGCTAAGGCTCGAACTCGGTATAAATCTCGACCCGAGAACCGGCGAAGCGACGCAGCAATGGGACTTTACCATAGGAACCCTCTTTTAAAAAAAAGAGTACGTTTGAAAAACAGATTTTATTACCTTTTTTTCCACCAACTATCAAAACCAAGGAGACACGATTATGCTCAAGAGACTCTCACAGGTATCTCTATCGATACTCATACTACTCGCCCTCGCTTTACCCGCGGCCTCCGCGACACAGAAAATCGGATACGCCAATCTTCAAAAAGCGCTTAACAACTGCGATGCCGGAAAGCAGGCGAAAGTGAACCTGCAAAAGAACGCCAAGAGGCTCGAAGCCAACCTCAACGCCAGGCAGGAAGAGCTGAAAAAGATGAAGACAGACATAGAGAGCAAACGCGCTATCTGGAACAAAGAGACGCTGAACGCGAAGGAGCAGCTCTTCGTAGACAAGAGCAAGGAGTTTGAGAAGCAGTTCAGGGCGTACAACGACGAGCTTAATCAGAAAAAACAGGCCGAAGAAGGTGCTATAATAGAAGAGTTCTCCAAGATAGTCGAAGAACTCGCTAAGCAAAGAGGTTACACCTACGTTATAGAACGTTCTATCGGCGGCCTGCTTTACGCCGCGCCTGAAGGCGACCTTACGGACGACGTTATAAGAATCCATAATAAGAGATATCAGAAAAGAGGCAAATAAGTTGAA